>CALPWQ020000122.1 GCA_943327315.2 Chitinophaga pinensis | reverse complement strand
TTCATCAATCAGTTGATGCACGAAAATTTCGCTCCCAATCAACTCAAATTTGAGAGCGATAGCTATGACCTTGTCGTCTATGATTCACTCACGGAGTTGTATTCAGATTTAAAAAAGAAAGAATCAGAATTTGGTTTGTGCCGCTTGCTTTCGGGGTATTCCTGGGAATGGAAGTCTGCCAAAGCAGATGTCCCAGATATTACCATCGAAGGATTAAACCTCAAGTGGAACGGCACGAACGAAGATTGGATCAATTCGCCAAACGCCATCAATGAAGTAGGGTGTATCCATACCACCCAAGGTTACGATTTAAATTATACGGGAATCATTTTCGGTGAAGAAATCAAGCACAATCCCGAAACCAATCAGATTGAAATCGACCCTTCCAAATACAAGGACAAGAAAGGGAAGCAAGGCATTGAAGATCCAGTTTTATTGCAGGAGTATATCATCAACATTTATAAAACGATGCTACTTCGCGGGATTCGCGGAACGTATATCTATGTCTGCGATGAGGGATTGAGGGCATATTTTAAGCAATTTATTCCCAGCAAAAAATAAAAATACCAATCAGAAAATGAATTGGTAAAATTCAATTGAAAATTGAAGTCTACATGAGCTCAAACTTAAAACTAGCCATAACTACCATCGGTGATTTATTACTCGACAATGCAATCACTCAAGACGAGTCCCAGAAGCGAATAAGCGAGGTTAAATTGCAAATCCCGAATTACCAGAGACCGTATAAATGGACCGCAAAGAATGTCGTTCAATTGTTGGATGATCTCATCGAGGCCAAAACAAGCAACAAAGAAGTTTACCGCGTTGGGACATTGATTCTGCATCAGGCTGAAAAAAATCAACCACTCTACAACATTGTAGACGGACAACAGCGGATTATTACTTTTTCTTTGATGTTGCAAGCAATACAATCTTTGCTAACGAATGAAGAAAAGGTAACTGTTCAATTTTTGGAACAATCATTAACTGACAATCCCAATAACAAACGTAATATTCCATCCAACTACCGGACACTCGATCGGAGGCTAGGAAACATGGAAGAACGAGAACGCAGCGCGCTGTTGGAGTACATAAAAAACAACTGCGAATTGATTGTGTTGATCACGGACGATATTTCAGAAGCGTTTCAATTTTTTGATTCTCAAAATGCCCGAGGCAAGAAGCTTTATCCGCATGATTTATTGAAGGCTTACCATCTCCGTGAAATGAACCATTTGAAAACGGCGGATCTTGTCGCGTCGGTGAAAGAATGGGAAAACCTCGATCAGAAGAAATTGTCACAGTTGTTCAGTGAATACTTGTATCGCTTGAGTGAGTGGATGAAAGGAAATAAGGCCTTGGAACTGAACGAACAAAACATACATCAGTTCAAGGGATTAACAAAGAAAGACTCGTTTCCCTTTGCGCAATATTACAAAGGGGCGTATGCGTATGCAGACATGGTGAATCAGTCATCGATGCCTTTTGTTTCAGGTGCTCAAGAACTCAAACCGTTTCAATTGAATGCACCCATTGTCGCGGGAAAACCATTCTTCGATTATGCCAAGCATTACTTTGAAATCCTCAAGGACATTCAAGACAACAGCAAATATGTGGGGTATTTTATCAATGACAACACCATTGTGAAGACCCTTGATTTGCCAAAATACAAGAATGGGGTAGGGAACAGGGTGGTGCGTCTGCTGTTCGATACGTCGATCTTGCTGTATGTGGATCGCTTTTGTCCGGCTCAACCTTCGAAGTCCGATCTTCACATGCTTGATCAGTTTGTCGTTTTCGCCTTTGTTTGGTCCTATTCCTTGAGGGCACAGTATACCAATCTTGGTTGGCAGTCGGCCCAGAATTACATCATGGGCCAGAACGACAAGGTAAATGCTTTCAATCTATTTAAAGTAATTACCGATTCAGATTCACCAACGAATTTGTTCAGTGTGCTGAGCGATAAATTGTCAGTGCTTCAAAATCAACACATTGAAGCCAAAATGGAAAACATAGATGAGGTGGATGAAACTGGCGTTTACCAGAACTATCTCTACTTTTTTAAGTCGAACAAATTCATAGTGAGCTAAGATGAAAAACAATCTTCCATTAAAAAATATGACCATTGCAGAAATTTACAATGGTGAACTAGCGACCTATGAAGTGCCGATTTACCAGCGGAATTATGCCTGGGAAAAGGATGAGATTTCTACCTTAATTCAAGATGTGTACGACGCCTTAGATAACGGAAAGCCCACCTATTACATCGGGACCTTGGTTTCCTTCCATAAGGGAGATCAAGTGTATGAAGTGATTGACGGTCAACAACGCTTGACAACGATCAATCTGGTATTGAGAGCATTGGACTTCACCTTGAAAAATAAGTTGACCTACAGAGCACGGAAAAAATCGAATGAGAGCATTGCAAGTATTCCTAAATTTCAAATCGATGAAAAGGATACAGGTATTGTGAACGGATTCAAATATGCTTGCGAATCCATCGATGAAATCGTTGGGGCGGGAGTAAAAGAAAAATTCAAGCTGTATTTCTTGAACAATGTGCAAATCATCCATTACCAAGTTCCCAAGGACATTGATCTGAACCATTACTTTGAAATCATGAATTCACGGGGAGAGCAACTCGAGAAACATGAAATCATCAAGGCCCGTTTGATTGAAAAATTAAGCGACAAAGATGACAAAGCCAAATTTCATCAGCTCTGGGAAAATTGCAGTGAGATGGGGGTGTACATTCAGCAGAAATACAACAATTCAGCTATTTTCGGTCCTAGGCATTGTGAGTTTAACATCATTCATGAATTCGATCAGTTACCTGAATTAGTGGAAGACCAGGGTTCAACTCCAATCTTTAAATTACTTCAAGAATCATGGGAAGCTGAAAAAGAAGACAAGTTAGACAAACCAGATACATTTCAGCCTGTCATGGATTTTTCAAATTTCTTGTTGATTGTCCTGAAGCTCACGAGAATGAAGGAGAAGGATTTTATTCCACAGGACTTTAATTTGGACGACAAAGACTTGATCAAAGAGTTTGATAATTTAAATAAACAAGGCAGATTCAATGAGGAATTTGCGAAGGTATTTGGATACAATCTTTTGAAGGCGAAATACTTCTTGGATAATTACATTGTCCATCATACGCATGAAGAAGATGCCATCGATAGCAATCCATGGAAACTTCAACAATGGCAATTGGAAGCTGGTAAAAAGAAGATGTATTTAAAAAATCTAGAAGGCAATGCCGATGAGCACGATCAACTTGTTCAGTTGCTTTCCCTATTTGAAGTCACCTTTACGGCTAGACAACGCAAAAACTACCTGTTTTACTGTTTGTTTTATTTATTCGGGGAATCTCCAATAGACGTTTCTAAGTATCGTATTTTCTTGCGGAAACTGGCGGACAAGGTCCTAAAAGATGTGTATTTGGCGTCTGAAAATTTAAATGAAATAAACGTCCCTAAGCCTGGTGCATTTGATTCCATGATACTCGTAAAAAATGAACGGAATGATCATGTGATAGATGTTGAATCAAAGAACAGTGAATTCAATTTTAATGAAGTATTTGGAGACGGCACTCAAAGGTCAAAAGGTATTCCCCTGTTTGTTTTCAATTACCTCGATTTTATCCTGTGGGAGAATTATTCCGAAGAAATGAAAGGCAATCGAATCAAAGAGCGAAGTGCAGAACGAAAGGCCTTTTTTGAGCGATTGGGTTGTCAAGATTTCGGTTTAAAGATTTTTGAACAATTCTATTTTTCCAGAACCAGAAAGAGTTTAGAGCACTATTTCCCGCAGGCGAATGTAAAAGACACGGGTGAAACACCAAGTCATGAACACATCAACTGTTTTGGAAACTATGCCATGATCGGCAGTGACGCAAATAGTTCGGGATCCAACTGGTCACCAATAGGAAAACGGAACCATTACCTAGATCCTTCCGGGAAAATCAGGCAGGTGAGTGTTGCCTCTTTGAAATTTATCATCATGTTGCAAAAATGCAAGGACAACGAAGGCAAAAGGGTAGCTGGTCAAGAGTGGACTTTTGAGGATATTCGAGAGCATCAGAATAAGATGGTGGAAATTCTGTTGAATTGAAATAGTGAAGTTCCTTGAGTCAAATAGCCACATACCTCCATTATTTTTCAAAACTCCGTCGCGATTCAAAGAACGGTGGAGCTCCGCACAAACCCATTTTACTGCTTGCCATCTGTCGATTGTATCAAAAAGGGTTCATTGAAAATCGATTCATTGAGATCACGCCAGAGTTGGTCATTGAGTTCAAAGACCTTTGGTCCAAATTGGTAGTGACTGACCATCACCCTAATTTTTCATTGCCATTCTTCCACATGCGGTCAGAACCTTTCTGGAAATTGGTGTCCAAGACAGACTTAGATTTTCCAGTAACAAGTTCTAACAGTATTCGAAGTTTAAATGGGCTGAAAGAAGCCTTGCTCTATGCGGAAATTGATGAGCAATTGGATTTTCTACTGAAGGATCCTTTAAGCAATGCAGTGATCCAAGAAGAGCTATTGGATAAGTATTTCCCTGAGACGAAAAAAGCGTTTTATACCATGACGTCCGATTTGTTTTCTGTCTTGGAATCACAAATCTTGAATGAAGAACGAACAGCATATCGTCAACGCATTGATGAATTGAAAAGCACTTTGTCAAAGGAGGAATTTGAAGAGGAATTGTTTGTGAGGGGAGGGGTGTTCAAGCGAGAAATTCCAAAGATTTATAACTATCAGTGTGCCATTTCAGGGATGCGCGTGGAATCCACTTCAAACGCACAAATGGTAGATGCCTGCCACATTGTGCCTTTCGCATTTTCCAAGGATGATACCATCACCAATGGCATTTCACTTTCACCGAATTTACACCGTGCCTTCGATCGTGGGTTGATCACGATTTCGTCAAATTATACAGTGAAAGTTTCCAGTACTATCAAAGAAATTGATTCGCCGTATTCGCTGGGACAATTCAACGGAATGAAAGTCCGATTGCCAGAGAACATACACTATCATCCAAGTTCGTCAAATTTGCAATGGCACGAGGACAGGATTTTTAGGTAAAAGATTTATCCTCTCGTTACTTTCTCCACCTTCATCATTACCCCCTTCAAACATAAAACATGAAGGTAACTATCTCAATTGCAATGCTTCTCATCGGGATGATGGGAACTGCTCAGACAATGGAAAACCCTGTCATTATCCGCACGGATGAATCACCACAGAACAAAGTGTGGTATCGGTACGATGATGACTCGACCGTAACTTATTTCTCCAATACGAATCGAACACAGGCCATTGCTTATGCCAAAGTATTGGTCGCGGAGTTCATGGGTGAACTTGAAAAGCCTTCTAGTGAAACAAAAGAGGATGGCATGGAAATTTACGAGTGGGAAATTTCTGACACCAAAGTATTGCAGCTGATCTTGAGAGAAGAGCGGTCTTTGATTGTGATCATTGAGTTAACTGAAATTCAAGAGAAATAAGATCAGTTATGTTCTCGAATCAATTTATAGAAGATTTGAATACATTGAGCATGCTATACAAATCAATTTTTCCAGACAAATTGCAAATGAACTTACACTTAAAGTAATTCAACACTTGTCATACCGTAAGTCAGTAAACCAGAGAAATTGAAAAGTAAATTAAACAAGGTGAAATAGACTAAAAGGGGATTTATAACAGATTTAAAATCTGATAATTTACCGTGAAAAGATGTATATTTAAATGTTTTTTCACGTTAAATTTTAGGCATAGAAATGATAAACCAGACTACAAAAGATAAAATTCAGGCATTGCACCGGCAATATTTGAACGTGGCAAAGGGGAATGAGTCTGTACTAAAGGAAATAACCCTTTCTGAAATTCCGGAAATGGTTTATAACTCGAACGCAATCGAAAATTCAACACTTTCATTGGAAGACACGGAAAAAATTCTTGCAGGAGGCATTTTAGATCGGAAAGTAAATGTCAGGGAAATTTATGAAGCAAAAAATTTGGCCAAACTGACCGAATCCTTATTGGAAAAAGACAACTCGTTGCTCAATATCAAACTCATTTTAAGCTTGCATAACGCTTTACTTACCGACATAGACGATACGATTGCCGGTCGTTTTAGAGTTGGCAAAGAATGGGTGAGGGTTGGCAATCACTTAGGTGCAAATCCAAGGTTTGTTCCTATACTTATGCAAGAGCTCGTTGATCATTACAACCAGCGTAAAATCAGTTATTTTTTAGATGCAGTGGCACATTTTCACGCAGAATTGGAAACCATTCACCCATTTGTTGACGGAAATGGTCGAATGGGTAGAGTGCTTATTAATCTACAATTAATGCATGCAGGTTTCCCTCCAATTATTATTCAAAACAAAAGCAAACATAAGGAATACTATGCGCTGTTTACGCAGTACCAGTCAACACTGAAATTTGGGGGTTTTACCGAGTTATTTGCGCTACTCGTGCAAGAATCTTTGAACAAAAGAATAAGCATACTTACGGCAAAAAAAATAATTCCACTTGCACAATGGGCATCGCAAAAAGGAGTAAAACCGAACGTTGCAGCCAATAAAGCGAAAAGGCAATCCATTCCTGCCTTCCGACTACGTGAAAAATGGATGATTTCAGAGGAATTTATGCCAAAAAACGATTGATCGAAGTAGAACAAAATTAAAACACGCCAAAGTTGCATTCTCAGATCAGTAAGAAAAGATAAAAGTGCGCTAAAAAATCAAATTGGTTCAAGGTGTTAGTATAACAACCGAGATCACAATAGGAGGGACTATAACTATTGTTTATAGGAGATGCGATAATTATGGGCTAAATGTCGGATGATAAATTTAACAAAAAAGCATAATTAACTTTATTTCAGTTAATTACTTTTATAATTTATCCATATTATTGACCTATTTTCGAACCGCTTAGTGGAGGGATTGGTGGTGTTATTGGATTGATTTAAAAATACTTTTTAATCAATCTTCTGCACTGGATGCGTGTTTAACCTATTCCAAGTCTAACAACCATTGAAATACATTTTGGTGTTTAATCCCGTCACGATTTTGTGTGTATGAATCTGTTGTCAGCAATAATTTTGGATAGTTATCTCTAATTTTCTCTAAGGCACCGAATTCTCGTTCAAACGTTTTTTCATCGGAAAGCATCCAGGCAACTTGAATATAGTTTATATCTCCCACGGCGGTTTTGCAAACGAAATCAACTTCCGAATTTCTGTCAGTTCCTGTCCAGATTTTGTTTCCACGTCTTAATAATTCTAAATAAACGATATTTTCCAGAATATGCCCACGATCTCTGGTGCGATCTTTCCCTACCAGAATATTTAATAAACCAACATCTACAAGATAAAATTTTTCTTGTGTTGCCAATTGTTTCCGACCTCTAAGGTCAAAACGATTCACCTTGTAAAACACAAAACTCTCGATCAAATAATCCAGATATTTTTCCACTGTTGCATGATGTATGGTTTGTCCATCATTTCTTAAGATTCTAGAGATATTATTTGGCGATAAGGGACTCCCTATATTTGATGCCATAAATTTGGCGATGTTGGTGAAGGCACGTTTGTCATTGATCTTGTGTCTTTGCGTAATATCTTTTTCAATGATCGTTAAATAAATCGCCTCAAGATATTCAAATATTTTATCCAATCCTTCCTCACGAATTTCAGCCCCTTTTGGAAGAGAAGTTTCATTCACGTAATCAAAAAAGAGCGTTTCGAAATTGAGGTATTTATTTGAATAGTCAATGGATCTTGCTGTCAAATATTCTTGAAATGAAAAAGGTAAAATAGAAATTTCAACATATCGACCACTCAACAGCGTTGCTAACTCACTCGAGAGCAAGTTTGCATTTGATCCAGTTACATAAAGATCTATGTTTTCCGTGGCAAACAAGCCATCTACTAATCTTTCAAATGAAGGAATATTTTGAATTTCATCTAGGAATATGTAGTTCTGCTTGTCTGTTTGAAGTTTTTCTTTTATTTCAAAATAGAGATCACTCCATGTTTTATTCAAATAATTTTCAGGTAATTCGAAGTTGTATTCGTGAATTTGATTGCTCTCAATATTCAAATCAAGAAGTTGTTTTCGAAATAACTCAAGAAGTGTACTTTTCCCGGATCTTCTTAATCCACTGATTACTTTAATAAGATCCTTGTCTTTGTATGACAATAGCTTCGAAATATACTCCTTGCGATTTGTAAATTGTTTCATTGTTTAAAGTTATGTTAATTATCGAAACTTTCAAAAAATACAATTATCGATAGCAAAAACATTCAATTGAGTTTATGTAAAGTTGATTTTTGTTGTAAAAACATGAGGTTGCCAAGATCTGTAAAAAAACAAAATTAGCTAGCTATTTCACAACGGTATAAATGAAAAAAGCCCTCGTGTTGAGGGCTTTTGTGGACTTAACGGACCTGTTTTCGAACCAGTTTGTGGAGGGGATGGAGAGGATTTGTTTATTTAATTTGAATGATAATCGTTGAACCAATTTCTATGATTTCGCAAAAGAAATGAGTGGTTGAAGATCATGGTTGTCTGCCATTTTAATGGCTTTTATATACGCTT
>CALPWQ020000121.1 GCA_943327315.2 Chitinophaga pinensis | reverse complement strand
TTGAGATTTCCTTTAAGGTAGGATTGATAGGCACTAATTGTTTGTTCGCATTGAAATAATTGATTGGTGCCTTGCTGTATTCTATTTTGACTTGACCGTCAGCACTTTTGAAAGAGGAAGTAAAAATAGTTCGTTCTTCGATGACTTCTGTCCAAACAACTGTTGCTGCAGTATCTTTTGGATTTTGAGCCAATGGACTATTAAAACCAAAAGGTGACTTGTCAATTAGCTGCGCTTGAATTCGTGTTACAGAACAAACGGTTAGCAGTAGGAATAATGCGTTTATTTTCATGGCAGTGTCTTTCGATATACATCGCAAAAAGTAAGGAAACTTAAGAAATTTTATGCGAGAACACAAGTAAATAGAAAAGAAATGCCTTGTTTACCCTTCCGTCACCAACAACGTTAGTGCTGAAGGTACGATTGAAACCTTGATTTCAGCAGTGGGAAAATGTTCTCCGTCTGTTTCAGTTACTGCTATTCCTTTAGTAACCTTAATGCTTAATTCATTATCAGAAAAATAAAATGCTTCCGGATGATTGATGCGTTTGCCTGTTTTTAAGTTTTTTAGGTTTCGAACATAGTCTAACAAGCCAATTTTCTTAAGAAGTGTTATGTTCAATACCCCATCATTCACTTTGGCGCCAGGGTGGATATAGAGTCCATCTCCAAACATATCGCCATTGCAAAACGCCACCATGAAGACAGGTCCAGAATACTGATATGTTGCCGATTGAATGGATAAATGAGGTATTTTAAATCCAAGGAATGTGCGCAAAATGGCTAAGGCATACGAAGCCTTACCTCCAAAATAAATTCGTTGTTTGTTTAGGATTTCTACAACGGCTGCTCCAAATCCGACATCAGCGATATTCAAAAAATACTGAGTGCCCCATTCGCTCTGCACCTTTCCCACATCAACAGGCATCAGATTTGGGTTTTTTAGAGCAGAAAGAAAATCTCCATGCGTTGAATTGTTGAAGGCCGATCGGTAAAAATCATTGCCAGTACCGTTTGGGACAATGGCAAGTAGTGGCTTTCGATTTGAGCGCATCAAGCCATTCATGACTTCATTTACGGTTCCATCACCACCCACTGCAACGATCAAATCAATGCCATCATTAGAAAATTTTGTTGCCAAATCACTTGCCTCTTTGGCTTGTGTGGTTTTTCCAATACACACTTGAAAAGAAGGGTTAACTGAACATTGGTCGATGATCCGTTGAATGTTTAGATTCAATCGTCTTGCTCCATTAATGATAAATGCGATGCTTTTAATTTCGATCATAGAACTCAAATGTATCAAATTCCTTTAACAACAAAAACGGCACCCCGGAAAGAGTGCCGCCTTCGTTACGATATGCAGTTAGTCTTGCAGCATTGGAATAACAACTCCTTTTGCTCCAAGAGCATCTTTGATCTTCGCTTCTAATTCATCAAAAAGCTCAGGATTGTCTTTAATAATTTGCTTTACAGAATCGCGGCCTTGTCCGAGGCGAGTCTCTCCATAAGAGAACCAGCTTCCGCTTTTCTTAATGATGCTGAGGTCAACACCAAGGTCAATGATTTCACCTACTTTCGAAATTCCTTCTCCATACATGATGTCAAACTCTGCCTTTCTGAAGGGTGGTGCTACTTTGTTTTTCACAACTTTCACCTTCACGCGGTTTCCTACCACTTCTTCGCCCTCCTTGATTTGACTCGCTCTGCGGATATCGATGCGGATTGATGAATAGAATTTCAGTGCATTACCACCTGTTGTTGTTTCTGGGTTTCCGAACATTACCCCAATTTTATCGCGCAGCTGGTTGATGAAAATACAGCAGCATCCCGCCTTATTGATTGAGCCTGTCAATTTACGCAAGGCCTTTGACATCAAGCGCGCCTGCAGTCCCATTTGTGAATCACCCATTTCGCCTTCGATTTCTGCCTTTGGTGTAAGTGCAGCAACCGAATCGATAACAACTAAATCAACTGCTCCAGAACGAATAAGATTATCCGCTATTTCTAATGCTTGTTCACCATTATCCGGTTGAGAAATCAAAAGGTTATTTATATCAACGCCCAATTTCTGAGCATAAAACTGATCGAATGCATGCTCTGCATCAATAAACGCAGCGATTCCACCCATCTTTTGCACTTCAGCAATGGCGTGTATTGCCAAGGTCGTTTTACCCGATGACTCAGGTCCGTAGATTTCCACCACACGTCCTTTTGGATAACCATTGATGCCCAACGCGATGTCTAACGTAATTGAACCTGTTGGAATAACTTCCACCTTTTCAACTGGAGAATCGCCCAATTTCATCACTGCTCCTTTTCCATAAGCTTTGTCTAATTTCTCCATTGTAAGCTGGAGCGCTTTTAATTTTTCCGGGTTAATGTCTTTTGCTGCCATATCGTTTTTGTTTTTAATTCCTCCCTTTCGGTTGGCGGTTTGTTTTTAGTGTTGAAGCAAAGATAGATGCTGTAGGTCGTAATCAATTTACGACCTTCTTTTTTAATTAAACATTCTCAAAATTTCTGCAGCATGTTCCTTTGTGTTCGGCTTATCAATGATCTCCACAATGGTTTGTTGCTCATCAATCAAAAAGGTTGTGCGGTGAATCCCGTCATATTCTTTGCCCATAAATTTCTTTGGACCCCAAACTCCAAAAAGGTTGATGACCTCCTTACTTTCATCGGAGATGAGCGGAAACGGAAGGTCATATTTAGTAATGAATTTCGTGTGTGCTGTTTGAGAGTCTGCACTTACTCCTAAAATAGAAATTCCATTTTGCAATAAATCAGCATAATTGTCCCGCAAACTGCATGCTTGTGCAGTGCATCCTGGCGTGTCGTCCTTTGGATAAAAATACACGACAAGTTTCTTTCCTTTGAAATCGTCAAGCGAAATCATAGTGCCATTTTGGTCCTTTCCAGAAAAGTCTGGCGCTTTGTCACCCGTTTTTAAATGTTTCATGTCGATTATTTAAGCATTGTTTTGACGAATAATTAATCAAATATAGATTGAATCTTCAATATAACAAACATTGGAGCGGAAAAAAGTTTCGTTAAAGCACAAAAAAACCCGGGCTTAAGGACCGGGCTTTACGTTGTAATGCGTTGATTACTCTTCGGTTGGAAGGGTTAAAAACAATTCTCTCAAGGCATTAAATTCTTTTTTCTTACGGCGTGCACTATCAGCATAGGCAGCATTGTTGTTTTTCTCATGTGCTGCGATTTCTTCATCGAGTTCCGTCATTTTCGTGTCGAACATCGAAATTAAATACGCTACATTTTGACTCATGAACATCTTGGTGTAGTACCCTCCTGTTTCATTCATGTACGCATAAAGCTCAAACGTCTTTTCAATCGTCGCGGGTTCTTGACGCACATTAAAGAATGTCAAAGAATTCAAAACCCCCAACTGATCAAATCCTTGAAGAATATTTCCCTTCAGTGCTTTTTCAAAGAAGGGTAAGGCATCTTCTTTTGCCTGTGCGCCATATAGTTGGGCGATGCCAGAGATCATTTTTGATGACGGCTCAGACTCTAAAACCTTTGCCCTATTCAATGCCAATTCGGGATCAATTTTTCCAAGACTTTTTAAAGCCGCACTGATGACCAAATAAGACTGGTCCTTTTCCAATCGATCGGTGCAAATGGCAATCAATTCTGCATTTTCCAACTTACTGGATAAATAGGCCAATGCAGAGGCGCGCACAGATGAGTTGGAATCATTCATCGCTAAATCACGAATCAACTTGTTTGCCTTCCCTACATTTTCATCTTTCAGCTTCACCGCTTTTTCAATGGCAATCAAACGAATATCCCAGAATTTATCATTTAAGGCATCTAAAATCAGCTGCTGACCTTTGGGCGTCTTAACGATTGGTCCTTGAGTTCCAAACATCAATCCCTCTTTCCTGGCCTTATAACGAGTGACATTGTAATATTGAAACAGGAATTGATCGGCTGACTTTTCCTCTCGGATTTTTGCGAGGAGCATCTTTTGATCATCAAACACAATTGATTTTAGTTCCCCGGAATAACTGAAGGTGTGTTTTTGATTCAATGAATCAATGAGCATGGGATACACGTGTTTGCCCTCCGAATCGTATACAGCGATATCAACTGGCATTCTAAAAATAGGCGACAATTCCAAGTCTTGCTGTTGATTGACAATCACACTTATGCTATGATTTAATGAGTCGTTCACATAACTCACATCAAGGACCGGGTGCCCTGACCCTTGGAACCATTGATTAAAAAACCAATTCAAGTCCTGACCAGAAACCTCCTCAAATGCCAAGCGCAAGTGATGGAACTCTGCGGGTTTAAATTTATTGGTTGTCAAATACAACTGAATCCCTTTGAAAAAGGCCTCATCGCCCAGATGATTGCGCAGCATGTGTAAGATCCGACCTCCTTTGTTGTACGAATGGCCATCAAACATTTGTTCTTTGTCGTTGTAATCAAACCAAATTAAATTGTGGTAGCCCTGCATTTGCGCCGACTGGTAATACCCATCCGTTTCCGTTTCCGCTTGATAATCGGCTTCATCCTGTCCATAGCGGTATTCGTCCCACAAGTATTGAGAATAATTTGCAAAGGACTCATTCAATGGTAGATTCGACCACGATTCACAAGTTACAAGATCTCCAAACCAATGGTGAAACAATTCATGCGCAATGGTTGATTGATCATTTCCATCCAACAATTCTCTGTCTGTTTTATACACAAAATCCCCAAAAACTACCGCACCTGTATTTTCCATTGCCCCTGACACATAGTCACGTGCAACGATTTGGTGGTATTTGTCCCATGGATATTCGACCCCAAGTAATTTGGAGAAATGTGCAATCATTGCAGGCGTTTCACCGAATATCGCTTTCGCCGATGACTCCCATTGGGGTTCGACATAATAATTGACCTCCATTTTAGATCCATCTTGACGTGTGTAGAAATCTTTTACGACCTTAAATTCACCAACACCCATCATGAACAAATACGGTGCATGAGGCAAGTCTTGTTTCCAATGGTCTGTTCTGGTGCCATCCACGTTTTGCTTCGACGAAATAAGTTTTCCATTGGACAAGGTCGCGTATTTATTCGCCACCGTCATGTAGATTTCCTGCGTAGTTTTGGCATTTGGCGCATCTATCGTTGGAAACCATACTGAGCTCGATTCCGTTTCCCCTTGTGTCCAAATTTGTGGCATCTTCGTCTTATCGCTTCCTGTTGGATTGATAAAATACAAGCCTTTATCCGATGTTATTGCTGCACTTCCACCTGTGGTTCGTTCCTCTGGTTTAGCGACATATTGGATCACTACCGTATATTTCTCATCACGGGTAAATGGCTTACCCAAATGAATTCGTAAGGCCAAACTGTCGTATGTAAAACTCAAGGCCTTCGTGTCCATACTTACCTTTAATATATCCATTCCTTTCGCATCCAGGATTAAGCTATCGGATGCATAAAAGTGTGGTTTTGCGGTAATTGTTGCCGTACCGTTCATACGTGATTTTGACCAATCAAAATTGACATCCAAACGTGTGTGAATCAAATCTGTAAGTATAGTTTCAGTTGCTCTATAAATTGGCCGCTCCGTCGGCAAGTCAACCGCATCTTCAAAATAAAGTTCATCCTCATAATTTCCTTCATTGCCTATGATTGTCTCTTCATATTGTTTGTGCCCACAAGAAGCCAAAAACAGACCGATGGCGACGTAAATAAATTTCATTTTCATATTAACAGGATTGCATTTTCACAAAACTGATGAAATAATTTCAATTCTTGGCGATAAACAACTTTAATGCGCTATTCTTTCTGCTATTTTTGTCAAAAAAGAAAACATGGCGAATCGGACATGGAATATTGATGGTAAAGATGTACAAGGGGCAGATGGAGCAGTCATTGAATGGGAGAACCATAGCTTTTTCAAACTCACACACAAAGGTCAACTCTTTCATGGTGAATTATTGGAAGATAAGTCTGAAGATCAGCTCCTTCGAATAAAAATCAATCACCGTGTTTTCGAAATCCGTAAAAAAGGCTCCTTAGACGCTTTGATTTCAGCACTGGGCCTTGATGTACCTAAGGTGAGAAAACTCAAAGAACTCTTGGCGCCAATGCCTGGTCGAATTGTTCAAGTATCCATTGCGATTGGACAAGAATTACACCCCGGAGACGAGGTCTTGTCTCTCGAAGCCATGAAGATGGAGAACGTATTAAAAGCTGAAGGAACAGGAATCGTGAAATCCATCCTCATTGCTCCAGGACAGGTGGTTGAAAAAGGAAGCGTTTTGGTTGAATTCGAATAAGCGTTAACTTAAAGCAAATGCATTTTTTATAATTGCAGGAAATCGATTCCCAAACTCCGTAATGCACCACTCTTTAAACGTGCGAATTTCTTCGGCATCCGTGAGCCATTTGAGTGCTTTCTTCAGTTCCTTTTGAAACAGAGACGCATCAAAACTCACCTTCGTAAGAATGTGTTTGGTCAATTCCAACATGACAATAGTTGTTTTTAGTAAAAGCAATGTAGGCAAAAATAAAGTCGACCTTGACAGATGTTCAAAACTTTATTGTCCAGATACGCAGTTCTCCTAAATCAACCGTTTCTTGATGACTTGAAGAATTTCCTTTGTGGCTGTATCATACACATAAATCAGTACGTGCATATTTTCCGCATTGTGTGTGGAGGGGGTTCCTTGCGGGGCCAATTGATCTGGAATGATGTAGCTGTAGTCCACATAGTACTTTCCATTTTTCATCAAATCATCAGTCAAAGTTTTTCCCGAAGTAGAGCCATCAATGGTGCCGCGCATGATGTCGCGATGCACATAATCCGTTGTGTAAACACTCCCAACAAGCTGAGGTCCTACCACAGAATCCTCAATCATGTATGCAATCATTCCTAGTTCACCCAGTGAGGCATCCAATTTTTCTACTTCTGTATGCAAGTAAAAGCCATGTTTTGGAGATTCAAAATAATTCACCTTTGCTTTAACTGCAACTTTCAACGTTGTTGCCATGGCATTATCTGCCCACGTTTGCCATTGAATTGGACCAGGAAAATAGAGTCCCGCATCATTGATCCTATTCACCATCCCTGCTGGATTCCCGGTAAATCCAGTTGGATTCGTTGCCCCTAAACCAAATGCAAAGGCAATGTTTACCCCCGTTGTATTCCAGAACTTAATCGGATACGCCGTCGACGTTGTTTGAAACGTGTTCGTGCCATCATTTGACGCATGAATCGCTGCGACAAATACTCTGTTTGGATTGGCTAGGTGAATGTCGTGCGCAATGACCGCAGCGTTGGGACAGTACGCACACGTATGACCGGTAAAGTCCTCAATCAATACATTGCGGTCCGGATCTTCATTTGGCAAGGCAGAAAAATCTGGCCATTCATTCGCCACATAGTCACTCCACAATCCAGGATAAATCGTAGTGTCAATTTCAAGTGCAGGTGGAAAAGGATTACTGACTTTGTCGCAAGAGCTTGATAGGCAAGCAGCAACCAGAAGTAGTGTAAAAAATATTTTTTTCATATCCGGAGGATTAGAAGCTTTGGGTAAGAGAAACCGTTAAACCATTGGATGCGGGTACTTGACGACAGACCCCTCCCACACAGAACATGCCCGCACGTTGACGTCCATAAGACACCATGATGCGTGTTGCTTCACGAATGTATCCAACCGTCACATACGGGTGATGTGCTCGACGATCTTTGTAGGGATTTCCATAATTGTATTGATCCATAACGCTCATGAACCAATTCGAATTGAAGGTATATTCCACAACCATTGTTGCCCAGTTTCCTTTATCAACAGGTTTACCTTCATACTTGTTGATGAATAACCCTTGAACTTCAGCACGCAAGGATTGCTTATTCGCGAATTTTAAACCGAATTCAGCCACGAAAATATTGGAGCGGATGAGCCCATCTGGTTTTGTAATCTTCGTCACCGAAGCCACATTGTTGTTTAGGGTGATGTTGTAATAACTCAAAATCACATTGAAGTTCTTTGTGAACTTCTTTGAAATATTGAAGTTGATGTCTTGCCAATACAAGGTGCTCCCTTGATCGAACAAACGCGACGTGTACGTAACTCCGGTTGAATCGAATGGATTTATTCCTGAGGTGTGTTGAATTGAATTGTGGGTTGTTGAATAGTTAAAATTCAAGGAAGTTCCGTATTTACCTCCAAGCTTCGAGCCTCTTTTAATTGTATATAGAATTTCTGCTTGGTAAGCCACTTCGCCTAAAAGTTGTGTAGCATACGGGTAAAGCGATGCCACCAAGTTGTAGGTATGCGTTTTATTCATCGACGGGATGTAATTAACCAACAATTCCTGCGATTTTCCATTGCGATTGGAGCGGTAACTCATGTTGTCAGTTGACTTCGCCGAAAGCATGATACCAAGGCCTTTTTGTGAAAACCCAAGGTTGGCAACAAGCGCATGACCAGGGTTAAAAATCAAGCCGTTGTCTTGCGACGGATCTTGACCTTTCATCACATACTCTGTGTCGAATGTAAATTTATTGTAGCGCATTTTCAATCGGCCACCGTAACAACCTACATTTTCCGGAAGGATTAAGTTCGGTTGATCATCCGCTTGGTACTTACTTGCAAAAGACCCTCCCAATGAAATGTCCAGCGCTTTATTTTCCATCCATTTGATGGCTTCATTTAAGTGTATTTCGGCATCAAATCCACGAACGATTCCAGGGCCATGTTGAATGCGGCCTTCTACAAATGAGGCACGTTGATAGCC
>CALPWQ020000120.1 GCA_943327315.2 Chitinophaga pinensis | reverse complement strand
TGGATTTGAAACACCAAATCTTTCCGTGAATGCCCAAGTAATTCCGAATGAAGATCTAGTTGCGGCTTTGCTTGGATTGAGGGAGGGCGACATGTTGTTCATGGATGAGCTTTGGCTCGGAAGCAATGCAAAGGGTGGAGGTTCTCCTGTGCATTATACAGGAGAAAAGCCAGTAATCCTTTCAGAACGGTGGCACATTTATCAGAAAAACGGACAGGTCCTCGAACACGATTTTCATCTCCTTACCGCTGGAAAGAAGTCACAGCCCTTGTCAAAATCCAACACGCTACTTGGCGATGCGTCAAGACTCTTCATCGAAGAAGGTGCCTCTGTCGAAGCTGCTGTCATCAATACAAATGAAGGGGTGGTATATATCGGGAAAGCTGCTGAAATCATGGAGGGTTCGCTCGTTCGTGGCCCGCTCGCCATGTGTGAACATAGCGCGTTGAAACTAGGGACGAAAGTCTATGGACCAACAACCTTAGGTCCTCATTGCAAGGTCGGAGGAGAAGTGAATAATGTTGTTTTTCAAGCTTATTCGAATAAAGGACACGATGGATTTTTGGGCAATGCCTTGATTGGTGAATGGTGTAATTTGGGCGCTGACACGAATACATCGAACCTGAAGAACAATTATTCTGTGGTCAGCACGTATTCGTTTGAGACTCAAAAAGAAGAAAAAACCGATGCCTTGTTTATGGGTGTGTGCATGGGAGATCATTCCAAATGCGGGATCAACACCATGTTCAATACAGCGACGGTCATCGGGGTTTCATCCAACATTTTTGGTGCGGGGTTTCCGGATAAATACGTTCCTTCCTTTCGTTGGGGAGGTGGAAATGACTTTGTTCCATTTAAATTCGACAAGGCTTTGGAGTATGCCAACAACATGATGGCCCGTCGTGGATGTGAACTTTCGTCAGACGAAATCAGCATCCTCAAGTACATTGCGGACAATTAATACGACATTTTTTCCGAATTCAGCGGTGGCACTTCCTTTGACAATTGTGCGCGGCCTAAATAAATTGACAGTTTCTTAGGTATCTACCAAATGTCAATTGTGAGTTACTGACACTTTGTCGGTATAGGGGAATATTTAAAAATAAGCAAAATGGAAGATTTTTTCAATAGTGATGTAATAGCGATGAACCAATTTAGCGAAGCAGATGGAGAGTTCATTCCATTGATCACAGCGGAGGAAGAGGAGAGCATGAACAATGAGGTTCTTCCAAATGAATTGGCAATTCTCCCCTTGCGCAATAATGTGCTTTTTCCTGGAGTTGTTATTCCAATTACGGTGGGGCGGGATAAATCCATCAAGTTGATCCAAGATGCCAACAAGGGATCCAAGATTATTGGTGTGGTTTCTCAACGCGATCAAGAAGAAGAAAGTCCAGAGTTTGCAGATTTACACAACATCGGAACGGTGGCACAAATCGTTCGTCTTTTGCGCATGCCCGATGGAAGCACAACGGTAATTATTCAAGGTAAACGACGATTTGAAATCGTTCAGCCTCTGGAAACGGAGCCGTACATGCGTGCTCAGGTGCGCACCTTGAAGGATAAGAAATTTGATAAGGACAATAAGGAGTTGCAAGTGATGTTCACCACAATCAAGGACCTCGCACTTCAAATCATCCGCGACAGTCCAAACATTCCTTCCGAAGCATCATTTGCCCTTGGAAACATTGATAGTCCTACATTCTTGGTGAATTTTATCGCGTCGAACATGAACGCGGATGTAGCGAAAAAACAAGAAATGCTCGAAGAATTGGACATGAAAAAACGTGTGCTTCTCGTTCTAGAGCATTTGACCATAGAGATGCAGATGTTGGAAATGCGCAATGAGATTCAATCCAAGGTGCGCAAGGACATGGACCGTCAGCAACGTGAATATTTCTTGCACCAACAAATGCGTACCATTCAGGATGAATTGGGCGACAACCCGCAAGATCAAGATGTGCGTGATTTTCGAGAACGTGCTTATGCGAAGAAATGGGATGAACGTGTATCGAAAATCGTATACAAGGAATTGGACAAGTTGCAGCGCATGAATCCCATGGGCCCGGAATATACGGTGCAAATGAACTACCTCGATGTGATGTTAGATTTGCCATGGAACGAGTATTCCAAGGACAATTTAGATTTGAAACGCGCGGAGAAAATTTTGAACCGAGACCATTTCGGATTAGAAAAAGTGAAGGAACGCATCCTGGAATACTTGGCAGTTCTTAAGTTGAAAGGCAACATGAAGTCGCCGATTCTTTGTTTTTATGGTCCCCCAGGAGTTGGGAAAACTTCACTAGGGAAATCGATTGCGGAAGCACTTGGACGTAAGTACATTCGCATGTCATTGGGAGGCTTGCACGATGAATCGGAGATCCGTGGACACCGAAAAACATACATCGGGGCAATGCCTGGTCGCGTGATTCAAAGCATGAAAAAAGCAGAATCTGCCAATCCAGTTTTTATTCTGGATGAAATTGATAAAATTGGCCGTGGAAATCATGGAGATCCGTCCTCAGCAATGTTGGAGGTGCTTGATCCAGAGCAAAATCATGCATTCTACGACAACTATGTAGAAACGGAATTCGACCTTTCTCGTGTCATGTTTATCGCCACGGCCAATAGCTTGTCGAACATTCAAGGACCTTTGAGGGACCGAATGGAAATTGTTGAAGTCAACGGATACACAATTGAAGAAAAAATTGAAATCGCAAAACGTCACTTATTGCCCAAGCAAATTGATGCACATGGGATAACCAAACAAGATATCTCCGTCGATAAAAAAGTGTTTGAGAAGGTGATTGAGGAATATACCAATGAGTCAGGCGTACGCGGATTGGACAATGTTGTCGCAAAGATTGTACGATTCCGCGCAAGACAAATAGCCATGGGTGAGGCTTATGAATCAAAAATAGGCTTGGATCAGTTGTTTGACATTCTTGGTGCTGGACGCGGTAGAACAAAATACAACAACAACGAGGTTGCAGGTGTTGTCACTGGCTTGGCATGGACATCCGTTGGTGGTGACATCTTATTCATTGAATCCTCGATTACAAAGGGGAAAGGTAAACTCACCTTAACTGGGAATTTGGGGGATGTGATGAAAGAATCTGCTGTCATTGCCCTAGAATTTTTGAAGGCGCATAGCTCATGGTTGAATTTGGATCAAGAAGTTTTTGATCGATACAATGTCCATGTCCACGTGCCTGAAGGAGCAACACCAAAGGATGGGCCTAGTGCGGGAATCACCATGTTGACCTCTTTGGCTTCCTTATTTACGCAGTATCGGGTGAAAAAGAACCTCGCCATGACGGGAGAAATTACACTGAGAGGTGAAGTGCTTCCTGTCGGTGGGATCAAAGAGAAAATCCTTGCTGCGAAGCGCGCAGGCATCAAAGAGATTATTTTGTGCGAAAAGAACCGCAAGGACATCGATGAAATCACGGCAGATTATCTCAAAGGACTAACATTCCACTTCGTTACGCGCATGCGTGAGGTATTGGAAATTGCCTTGACGAAGGAAAAAGTCAATGAGCCAATCGTCATAGAGTAAAACGCGTATAGGCGGAAGTAATGGTTTGGGATCATGTAATCATTTTCACCGTTTTAGCCCTGATTGCTGAAATCGCTGGAACCATTAGTGGCTTCGGATCATCGGTATTTTTTGTTCCTATTGCATCCCTCTTTTTTGATTTTCATTCAGTGTTAGGCATTACGGCCTGTTTTCACTTGTTCAGCAATATTTCCAAGATTTTTCTGTTCAGAAAGGGATTTGACATGAAACTCGTGCTTTACTTGGGTATCCCGGCGGTCATTTTTGTCAGTGTCGGGGCATTGCTGAGTAAGTATGTGAATTCAACCTACTTGGAGCTTGGCTTGGCTCTGTTTTTAATGCTTTTCAGTGCGTTTTTCATGTTTGCTGGGGACAAGATCTTTAAACCAACAAAATTAAATTCCATTGCTGGCGGTGTCGTTTCTGGATTTGTAGCGGGACTTCTAGGAACTGGAGGCGCCATTCGAGGAATGACATTGGCCGCATTTGGATTGACCAAAGAAGTATTCATTGCCACCTCTGCCCTTATTGATTTTGGGGTGGATTTGAGTCGTGGGGCAATCTACTTTTCCAATGGTTTTGTTCACTTGCACGATCTGCCATACATTGGTATCTTACTTGTCGTTAGTGTTATTGGGACAATTATCGGAAAAAAAATACTCGTTAATATATCCGAAGATCGGTTTCGAAGCATTGTACTCATTGCCATTTTTTCCATCGCCTTGATTACGGTTGTTGCTCTTTTAATTAAATAGTACGGTGGGGCAACGAAATCAACTTACATGACGTCTGCACACAAACTGCCATTTATGAAAAAGAGCTTTCTTTCCGCATTCCTATTGATATCATCCGTATTCACCTCCTTGGCTCAGCAGTCGATTCAATTTGCTCCAGCTACGAACCTAGACATGATGATTGCCAATATCTTCGGTATTCAATGTGGATCTGTTTCGAATGTGCAGGTCACTGCGGCGACGGATCAAATTGGACGCTTTGAATTTGGAACCACCATTGGATTGAATAGTGGTTTGGTGATGTCAACGGGAGCAGTAACGGGCGGGAATCAAGCCAGTTCGGTATTTAGTTCAACAACACTCATCACTCTGGGTGATGCCGATGTTGATGCCTTCGGGGCAGCAGCGGGGCAATCTTATCCAAGTTATGACGCAGGTTTCATCGAGTTCGATTTCACACCAGTGGCATCAGATACGGTTCGTTTTAGCTACATCTTGGCATCTGAGGAATATCCCGAATTTGCAAATACCTCATTTACCGATCGATTTTTGTTCTTGATTTCTGAAAATGGTGCCCCTTATGTAAATGTGGCAACAATTCCTGGCACGTCAATTCCAGTAGAAATTAACTCGATCAATGCCACTGTAAATCCACAATTTTACATCGACAACAGCACAAGCTTAACTTTCGTTTTTGACGGATACACGGTTCCCTTGGAAGCGAAGTTTTTTGCTCAAGCGGGTGGGTCTTATCATGTAAAGTTAGTCATCGCTGATGTCAGTGACAGTGCTTTTGACTCTGCGATTTTCTTGGATGAACAGAATGCATTTTCAAACTTGAGTGGTGCTTTGACCGTGAATGGTCAGCCAGCATCAGGAACTTTGGAGATTTTCAATTTTATTGGTGATACACTTTTAGCCCAACCCATACAAACAGCAGCTGTCGGCAATGGGACATACAATGTAGATAGCTTAGAAACAGGCATGTACCACATTCGCTTCACACCGGATCCTGCGACTTTCCCAGGCGTGGCGCCTTTGTATTATACCAACGGTGATACATGGTCTACGGCTTCGGTCATTGGAATGCCATGTTTCTTCAACAGTGGAAATATCAATTCAACAACCTTGAATCCATTGAGTGGAGATGGGGTGATTGGTGGAACAATAACCATTGATACAAACTTCCTTCATGCACCAACAGTGCCGTTTGAAAATGCACTCATTAAATTGATGAATAGCGCAAATGAAACTGTTGCCTTTACCTACAGCGATGTGAACGGGAGTTATCAGTTTACGAATGTTCCAATTGGAAATTACACCTTAAAAATCGATGTGCCTTACATTCCTCAACTGACAAATCATCAAATCACAATGGCTGGTAATCAAACCGTTTCAGGTGCCAATTTTGAGATCATGTCCAATGGGATCTTCGCGCAGGGAGACCTTGTATTAAACATCGAGGAAACAGCAAATCAATTTGTTTCTTGTTATCCAAATCCGTTGAAGAATGTGTTGAATGTAAGAAATACAATGGCTGAGGATATCTCCATTTCAATTTATTCTTTGAATGGGCGCTTGATTTCAACGACTGTAAATCCGCATGGAACATCGCAAATCGATATCAACAATCTCGCATCGGGAGTTTATTTCCTTAAGAGCGCAACACACCATTTTACGCAACGCGTGGTGAAACAAAACTAAGGGAGTTACTAGTTACGAATTACGAATTACGAGTTACGAGTTACGAAATGCGAGTTACGAAATGCGAGTTACGAAATGCGAGTTACGAAATACGAGTTATGAACTACGAATTTGTTGCTATTCAATTCGAAGATTGATTCAGTCCATTTTCCATTCACTATCAGCGCAGCGGTTTTTTGTAAGCAGAAACTCTTAACTAATAACTCTTAACTTTTTTAAGTCTTTTGTCCCTTGTCCTTTAGCTCAGCGGTCCTTTGTCCTTCGAAGCTCAAAGAGCGAAGAAGTGTTTTTCAGCACATTGTCTATAGAAAACTAACCACAGTATCACAGAGGTTTTTAACTACGAATTTGATGGCCCTGCAATTTAATCCAAAGGAATTTGATGCCTTTGGAAATTCAACGTAAGATCAAGTCCTTTAGAGCAGCGGATCTTTTGTCCCTCCTAGAATTTGATTCTTATGGAATTTCTAATTCGTAATTCGTCACTCGTAATTCGTAATTATTTCATCAGTCCTCTTTCCAATTCTCTCTGCCTTTCACATAAGGGATTTGTAGGCCGTCAAGAATCTTCTCAAGTGCAGTGATACGCTTCAAGTAGTCGTCGAATTTCACGCGCATTAGAAGGTATTCTTCTTCAGCAATTGCCTTGTTGCTGCGTTGTGCGTTAGTTACACCAGCTGTGTTGTCGTACAGGGAGTATTCGACAATTCCCAATCTCCCATTGATTCCTGGCAATGCTTCAAACTCTTTCGATGTTTTTAAGCCATCCCCCCAAAGAAGGATAGAACATTCGTCATAGATGAGACGCAATGCACGCGTTTCAGCCAACAATTTCAGATCTGTTCCTGGGTAGGTGAGGAGCACGTGTTCAATGTGATCAAGTAATTCTTTCGATTCATTCATTTGTGCTGCTGTTCCACTCAATCGTCGGCTCAAGTCGGCCACCTCCGTGCGGAATGTGTTCAACTCAACTGGATCCTTGGCAATCAATGTTTGATTGTTCAGTGCTTTAACCACAAAGCTTGTTTTCTCGGCAAGGGCAGTTACAAGGCCATCTTTCACCAAGGAGATTTCAACGGAATAGGTCCCTGCTGGAACCAAGAATCCGTTGTTCTTATTTTTATCACCCGAAGGATTCACAGCACCAGTGGATTCGTAGCGCAGGTTCCAATTCAAGCGAGAAATGCCTTTTGATGGACTTGAAAATAGGCGACGGACCTCATTGCCTTTGTCGTTTCGAATAATCCATACGAGTTGCGCATCACCTTCTTGTTGCTCTTTTCTTAACTCGTCGATGGTCGGATAGGAAACGGCTTTTTTCTCAGATTCTAACGCTTTTTCTTTTTCCTGACGCGTTCCTTTCAATGTAGGATACTCATCTTTAATATATAACGTAAACGTGGCACCAAACTCTGGGTTTTTTGCCGCCCACAAATTTGCACCTTGGAAACCAGTGCCTTCCAATCCGAGTGGATCAGCTGGAATGTAAAGCAACGCATCTTTCACAGGGAAGATGTGCGCTTTTTTGTCCAAGTTTTCTTTGGTCAATGTTCGGAGTGGGGAGTAGTTGTCCAAGACCCAAAATCCGCGTCCAAAGGTTGCTGCAACCAAGTCATTTTCTCGTTGTTGGACGTCAAGATCATACACGGCAATGGTAGGCAAACCAGCAAGTTTTGTCCAGTTAAGTCCCCCGTCATTTGAGAAATACGCGCCAAACTCTGTCCCAACAAAAAGTAGGTTAGGATCAACGAAATCTTGCTTGATGCAATACACGGATCCACGTTCAGGCAAGTTGCTGCTGATGGATGTCCACGTCTTTCCTTTGTCTGTACTTTTTAAAATATACGGTTTGAAATCTCCTGAACGGTGGTTGTTGAATACGGCAAATACGGTGTTTTCGTCGTGCAATGATGCGGTAATCATGTTCACACGTGTGTTTGCTGGTATCCCAGGAAAGCTTGCAAGCTTAACCCATGATTGCCCATCGTTATCGGAGACTTGAATTACCCCATCATCTGTACCAGCATAGAGCAATCCTTTTTTCTTCGGTGATTCATCCAACGCGACGATGTTGCCATAGATGGTTGTTGATGCATTTTTCATGACGGCATCGATGGACCATACTTGACCCATTACAGAGATTTTGTTGCGGTCGATTTGTTGCGTCAAATCCGATGAAATGACTTGCCAATCGTCACCGCGACTCGTGCTTTTAAAGACCTTGTTTGCTGCGAAGTAGAGCGTTTTATGGTCATGCGGTGAGATCAGTAAAGGAGCATCCCAATTCCAACGGTAAGCCGCTTCGCCTTTGCCAGGCATTGGTTGTATCATGTTCTTTTCGCCAGATGCTTTGTCATGACGAACGAGCCAGCCGTATTGTGCTTGGGCATAGGCAATGTTCGGGTCTGTCGGATCGCAGGCCGACTCAAATCCATCGCCACCGTTTGTAATGAACCAATCAAAATTTAAAATTCCTGTGACGTTTTTCGTTGCAGATGGTCCGCCCATGGAATTGTTGTCTTGCGTTCCACCATAGATGTTGTAAAAGGGATAGGCATTGTCAGTTGCAACTTTGTAAAACTGAATGATTGGCAAATTGTCGTAATAGCGCCATTGTTGGGCTGAATTGTAGGTTTCATAGACTCCGCCATCACACCCTGCGATCCAATGTTCTGTATTGCTTGGGTCAATCCATAAGGCGTGATTGTCAACATGTTTCTGATGTTCACCGGTCATTTTGAAGTTTTTACCTCCGTCCTCTGTGTGGTGCATGTAGGTGTCCATGGCAAACACTTTATTCTTGTTCAAAGGATCACAAATGATTTCTTGGTAATAGTTTCCACTGGTGTTGAAGCCCGACATTTTGCTCCAGCTTTCTCCTTTATTTGTAGAACGGAAAAATCCGCCTTTATCGCCGCGTCCTTCCACGATGGCGTACACATAATTCTCGTCTGCGGGAGAAACAGCGATGCCAATTCTTCCCATGTTTTCTTTTGGTAGGCCTGAAGCAATTTCTCTCCATGTTTTTCCTGCATCTGTTGATTTGTATAGCGTTGATTCTGGTCCACCTCCGATGTAGGTCCATTCTTGACGACGGCGTTGATGTGCTGCGGCATAGAGAATATTCGGATTTGTAGGGTCAATAGCAATTTCGGATACTCCAGTATTTTCTGAGATAAACAAGGTG
>CALPWQ020000119.1 GCA_943327315.2 Chitinophaga pinensis | reverse complement strand
GTACCCTCAGGGATAAAATTAAAGCTCCTCGCCTGCATCCATAGTGCTGGTCATGTATTGGTAAACAGTAAGCTCGTTCAGGGAAGTGGATTGACCCAATTCTGCACCGTGGCCGATGAACCGAAAGAATTCCGCTTGCATTTTTTGGGCTTGAAAAATCATAAAATGACCAAGGAGGAATTTGACCAACGACATGCTTACATTACTACCCATTTCAACACCGCAGCCAATTGTCGAATTATTCTGCGATTAATGGAAACCACTCATGAGTAAACTCGTCCTTCTTTTCATCTTTTTTCCTCTATTCCTTTTCGGACAAATTACTGGAGATTGGCATGCCTCGTTTACGATAGTTGGTAAATCGAATCGCATAGACCTTCACATTGAGAACGTTCCGAATACAACGGTTACACTCACCAACCCTGACTCAAAAAAACCCGAGCCTAATCCAATGTCGAATGTAGTCTTGAATGACTCCTCTGTTTCATTCAGCTTCCAAAAAATTGGTCTCTCCTTTAAAGGTAATTACCACGAAAATGGGGATACGCTAATGGGGGTGATGTCACAAAGTGATGTGCGCTGGACCGTTGTTTTTCGCAGAGAACTATTAGAAGTTGCGAAAATCAATCGTCCACAGGAGCCAGTTCCCCCTTTTGATTATCCCATTGAAGAGGTGTTGATTAAAAATGGAGACATCGTTCTGGGCGCGACATTGACCCTTCCAAAGGACCAAAGTCATCCCTTTCCGATTGTTGTATTGGCCTCAGGAAGTGGCGCACAAGACAGAAATTGTGAACTCATGGGACATAAGTCTTTCTGGGTTATTGCTGATTTTTTAGCGCAGAATGGCATCGGGTGCTTGCGCTTTGACGACAGAGGTGTTGGGAAAAGTACAGGTGTTTTCACACAAGCAAGCCTTATGGATTTCGGTTCTGATGTGAGTGCATGTGTAAATTTTCTGGCCATGGATGAGCGATTCTCAGATTGTCCAATCGGCATTGTTGGTCATTCAGAAGGTGGAATGCATGCCTTGATTGCGGCAAAGAAAAACAAGTTTGTGGACTTTGTGATTGAATTGGCCAGTGTTGGAACCAGCGGAAAAAATGTATTGATTGAGCAGCAGTTCCTCGTTCCTTTAGCTGCGGGAAAAGACAGTGCCTATGCCACTTGGAACAGGGATGTTTATGCCGGATTGACTGAAATCATTGAACGCTATCCACAGAAAAAAGCCAACGATTACATTGCCAAATTTTTGGATACCATGTACCAAATTGCACCCGCTGATTTTAAGTCAGCTGCCAACATCATGAATTTCAAAGTTGGACTAAACATGTTCTTGAACAATGATTGGGGTCGACAGTTCATCACCTTCGACACCAAGATGTACCTAAAAAAGTTGAAGATTCCCATTTTAGCCATAAATGGTTCCAAGGATATTCAGGTGCCACCGAATTCGAGTCAGCAATCATTCATTACCCATTTCGCGAAGCAAACGCGATCAAGCTCTGAGGCGGTAATCATTGAAGGCTTGAATCACTTGTTTCAACGGTGTGAACGTTGCGACATCATGGAATATGGTGATTTAGAAGAAACCTTTTCACCTGTGGTACTTCAGAAAATGCGCGAGTGGATATTCGGACTTTATTTTAGGTTTTAAGTCTGTTGGATATCATTTAAAATTGTTCGATTTTTATTTGGAGAATGTTCACTAATTAGTTAACTTTAATTTCGTGGAAAGAGAAATCATTTTTTTCGGGAATAAAGTACTTGACTTTTACAACGCACAACATGCCAAAGTGCAAACAAAAATAGAATATGTACTTGACCTCGTGAGATTTGAAAAACAGGTTCCAATTAAATTTTACAAAAAATCAGAAAACACGAATGGTATATACGAAGTTAGGGTGATTACTTCTCAAAAGAGTATTCGAATTCTATGCTTTCAAGAGCAAGAACGGATCATTGTTTTAACCAATGCTTTTGTGAAGAAAAGTCAAAAAACACCTAAGGGAGAAATACAGCAAGCCATAAAACTCAAGGTGGAATATTTAGCGCAGAAAGAAGATGAAAAAAATCAAAACGTTTGAATCCCTGTTAGAAGAAAAATACGGGGAAAAGGGGAGTTTACAACGGGATCAATTTGATGCCGATTCCTTGGCCTTTAGATTAGGGATCTTATTAAAAGAAGCGAGAATTGAAGCGAACTTAACACAAGAAGAATTAGCAGAAAAAACAGGCACTAAGAAAAGTTATATTTCGAGAATTGAACGTGGAGCAAGCGACATTCAGATTTCTACCTACTGGAAACTAATTGAAATTGGATTAGGCAGGCAGCTTCATATTTCCATAGGTTAAACTCTCCTACTTCTCCACCTCGTTATCCCTAAACGCCGAAGGCATCAGGTCAGGAATCACCTTTAACACGAGTGGAAGCAGCAAGGCACCGCCAGGAAGTAAAAAGATCGCTAACGAAGGCATGGTCTTTACAAGATCCTTAAACTGTTCCTTCACAGTTTCTTTTTCTTCAGGGCTAAGGTCGGTCGTTGTCGATTTGCGGATCAAGGAAACCAATTCTTTGCTTTGTTTTAATTCAGCCGCCAACTTGTCCTTGTTGCGTCCCAGAATTTTCACCCAACGCTTCGACAAGCTTCCGTACACTTTCTCCACAGAACTCGTGTCTTGCAAGAACGGTATTTTTTCAAAGTTTCCGATGATGAATTGTTCCGTCAAGGCCAACGATTCCTCCAACTGCATGGACGTTAGCCCTAAAAATTCAGCGAGTTTTTTTAAGTGATCTCGCTCCTCGTCGTGTGCCTCGTGGTTGGAATAAATCACAAAGGAGGATAAATCCAATAAGAAGCGTTTGAACAATTTATTCTCTTTCACGTGGCTCGTAAAATCCTCAAAAGAAGCGCCCGCATTGAATCTTTTTTCTGCGATTTCACGGTGCACATCCGACAGATTTGCAGAGGCAAGAAAAACCGAAAACATCGTGCGTTCTTTGTCTTCAATTTCACCATCGGAATAGGCAGCCAGAGTTATTGCCGTTAAGGCATTCATGGCAAGGTCGTCGTAGTTGTAAAAGGCTGAACGTTTCTTGTGCTGAATAAAGTCGTTGTAAAGTATTACGTCTAGGTAAATGAACACGTTACTCAAGTAATTTACCCAAAACTTGTTCTCCAATAAATTCATTTTAATGTCCACCCGTTGAGTAAGAATGGACTCCAATTTTTCATTCGGAGATTCCTTCTTGAAAAAGCCGAACAACTTTGAGATTTTTGAGGAGTTGTGATTCCCGTAAAAGGTTACTAGGGACTCGATAAAGTCCGCTTGGTTGAAGTCTTTACCTTCATGGCAGGACAAGTAAACGAAAAGGTGCGCTTCGAATAGCAGGACTTTCAGTTTTTCATCCGAGGTCCATTTTTGGTCATTGATGCTTGAGGCAAACAAGAGGTGGGAAGGAAAGCCAAATGCGATGCCTGTGCGACCTAAGGCGGCATGCAGATACGCTCCTTTATCCAAGCCTTCTGGCCGGACATAACTCACTTGAATCTGGTTTTTTTCGGCCAGATCGAAGTACTTTTTTATCCACCCTTTTGAACCGGGCAAGAGCAATTTTTCCACTGTGTCAAATGTACAATAAAATCATTCGTGCAAAAGAAAAGCGACCCTTTTGAGCCGCTTCAATTTTTTATTTTGGTTAGAACCGATAAACGATGCCGCCCATCAAACTTGCTATACCAAGCCCTAATTCTCCATAAACACCAATTGATTCTGTAAAATAATACCTTATGCCCCCAAAGATATAATGGTATCTAGCTACTGGGGTAAAAGATTGTTTATATCCACTAAAAAGATGGAAGGACAAGCCTACGCCGGCATAAACATCCATTTTTTCATTGTCAAATTCGAAATGATAGGCAGCGCGACCAATGAGAGATGTGCGTGAATAACTTTTTGTAAAGGCGTCATGATAAAATGTTTGTGCTAAACCACCACCAACGCCAATTCGGCCAATCCCGAGCAAATCTGTAATGCCCCGTTCATATGTAACCATGAAGGGGCCTAAAGAACGGTATCCCACCGTGTAAAAGTCCAAGCCTACCCCCCCTGAAAGATAATTTCCTTTATTCTGAAACGCTTGTGCATTAGACAAATTTGCGAAACATACGAATGTCACAATGGCGATTACTTTCTTCATGGTTTTCATTTTTCAGAAACAAAATTAGTTGATCATAGCCTGCCTGCAACCACAAAGGCCTTCCGTTTATTAACCGCTGATTGTCCATTCAGTGAGAAGGCCTCAAAGACGGCGACGTAGATTCCCACATTTGCCTTGTGCTGATCTTTCGTCATTCCATCCCAGGTGGCACTGCCGGATATACCCAAGAGTTCATTGTTCAAGATTTTCTTCACTTCACGACCTTCATCGTCATACACGGTCAAGGTCCCCAACATGCCTGGCTCGAGCATTTCATAATGGAAGGCAATTACATCGTCCATTCCATCATTGTCCGGAGAAATGATGGAATGACCCAGTGAAAAATCTCCCGCGATTTCTCCTTGCAGATCTTGTGAATTCTTCATCCCCGGACTAGCAAAACCATAGGCCTCAGCTGCCGAATGCCAATTGCTTTTTGCATTGGAGGCTCTTTCCGTACGCATTCGCTCTAAGGAAACGCCATCTGTACTTTCCAACAAAGGGAAATGCCAATCGGATGAATAAGTTACCGTGTCCATCAATTGGTCAAAATAATACAATAGCACAGTGCCTGAATCGACTGAATAAATGGGCGTTTCACAGGATACGAAACTACCCAGAACGGCAAAAGGATACTTCTGTTTCACAAAACTTGAATCGCTGCCAAGGACTGCATACCCTTGTGGAGCGAGATAAAAATGTTCCGAGATCGTCTGAAAATTATCAATGACTCCGTTGTCTATATTCGCCAACTTCCAATCCATTAGATCAAGCCATTTGTCCGAACGGTTATACACCTCAATCCAATCCGAGCCACCCGTTAAGGGATCAAATAGAATTTCATTGATCACGAGATCACCCGAAGAAGGTGTTTGCGGCAAAACAAAAGTCGCGTGGCAATCCGTATGGTTCATCCAACAATCGGCAAGTTGATTCAAGTGAATGTTGTACACCTGACCACCGACGAGATTGTCAGCAAAAATGAGTGTCATCATGGAAGGAGTTGCCCCATAGATTGCACGTTTGTAGATGTTTAGTGGTGGAACTGTTTCAATGAACGCAGAGGCAAGTTGAGTCGAATCCATCCCTTCATTAAAAAAAACCTGCAGCACATTCGGCGCGAGAGGCAAAAGTTCAAGGAGGGTTGGTGCTTCACTGTCTGGAGTATCGCTGAACACCGCGTTTTGCGAAGCGGGAGTTCCTCCAATGACTGATGTACTCGCTTTCCAATTGTCTTGTGCAGAACAGGGATCAAAGGGGTTGATGCGCTCAATGGTATAGCCTCCAGTGCTTTTAAGCGGGTCTTGGTACCAATCTATGGTGTACGCCAATGAGTCGATTTGATGGCTATTGTTATCGTGTAAAACGACGTGGTCTCCTGTATTGTTAAAACTCGGAAAACTCGTCACCATCGATGCGTTCGTGAAATAGGCCTCGTTTGCACTTGCGCACAAGACCTTGTATTCACCCGGATACATCCACCCGTTTTGAAGGGTTCCAAACCCTGAGGCATCACCAATTTTCCAGCCTTGCAGATTGAAAATTTTCTGTGAAACGTTATACACTTCCACGTATTCCACCTCTGGTAGTCCAACACTCGGAGTTTCATCACACAAAAATTCATTGATGAGGATGTCTCCAGCCGCAGGTGTTTCTGAAAACAAAACCTGAAAACTCGTTGCTTGCTGTGGCGATGCATTGAGAGCAAGGTCAGCGACATTCTCAGTGACAAGTTCATGCTGACTGCCATTTGTGAGGAAACTTGACAACGTAAGATGCACCATGGCTGGATTCAATGAGTCCATTAACACCTCCGAAATCATTGGTCCCGTAGGTAAGGAATAATTGGTAAAGAGGGACGCACTTGAGCTATCTAATGCTTCTGAAAAGAGCACATCCAAGGCGTTGAGTGCGATTGCATTCGCAGAAATCAAGAGTGGAGGGCTTAGATCATAAATGATTGGTCCAACATAAATGTCATCAAAAAAATGCTTCTGAAAGAAGGACGCGGCGGATTGTGTAATGGCGATGCAGAAGTACGCACTTGTAGATATGGAAAGGTCTGTTGCTGTGCCTTCTGCCGCATAACTTGCTGCGGCAAAACTCTTCTGTTCAAGGCTCCATTCGCCAGCAGCTGAGCATTTGACTTTTACCTTAAGTTCATTCGTTGAATGATTGGTTGTACCATCCGTTCCGTCAATGATTTTCGTTTTTACCCCATTTAAAGATTTGTACAATGACACCTCATCTGTTGTTCCACCGATTCGAACGAAATAACCATTCACCCCATTGACAAACACATTCGCTTGATCCGAACAGAGGTAGACATCCACAAAATTAGCGCTGGAGGTATTGAACAACAGACGCGCACTGAACTCCCATTGCGCATCGCTCACTAGTGCGCTTAAGGTAGAAAGGCAATACGAACTGTTGGTTGCCAGCTTATTTGAGCGCAATTGGAAATCCCCTCCGACATCCACGGTAGTAAAAACGGTATCGTCTCCGAACCATGGTGGATTCAAGCTTAAATCGCTGTCAGAGAAATCATCAAGGAACTGAGCAAACGCATGTTGCCCAAAAAGTAAACATAGAGTGGTTAATACGAATTTCATCCTGAAAAATTGAATCTACTTAAAGTTAGTACATTTGATTCAGAAATAAAAACGAAAAGAGATGCGAGTTGCTGTTGTTGGAGCTACAGGTATGGTAGGAAATGTCATGTTGGACGTGTTGCGCGAACGCCAATTTCCTGTGAGCGAATTGATTCCAGTTGCCTCAGAAAAATCGGTGGGGAATCAAGTCGTCTACAATGGAGAGTCCTATTCCGTTGTTGGACTAGAAACGGCTGTTGCCATGCGTCCCGACATCGCTATTTTTTCAGCAGGTGGAGACACATCTTTGGAATGGGCACCACGATTTGCAGAAATAGGCACCACGGTGATTGACAACTCTTCCGCTTGGCGCATGGACCCGACCAAGAAATTGGTGATTCCGGAAATCAATGGGAACCTATTGACCGACGACGATAAAATCATTGCCAATCCAAACTGCAGTACCATTCAACTTCTCTTGGCTTTGGCGCCTTTACACCGCGCCTATGGCATCACCCGCGTGATTGTTTCCACCTATCAATCGATTACAGGTACAGGTGTGAAAGCGGTGCAACAACTCGAAAACGAGCGCAATGGCATTGAGGGTGAAATGGCTTACAAGTACCCGATCGATAAAAACTGCATCCCTCAGTGTGACTCCTTTATGGACAATGGCTACACCAAAGAGGAGATGAAGTTGACCAACGAAACGAAGAAAATACTTGATCCAACGATTAAAGTTACTGCCACCGCCGTTCGTGTTCCCGTTGTTGGTGGACATTCTGAAGCGGTGAATGTCGAGTTCCTACGCGATTTTGATTTGGCTGAAGTTCGTCAACTATTGGAAGCCCAGGAAGGCATCACTCTTCAAGACAATCCAGCGGAATACAGTTATCCGATGCCGCGTTTTGCCGAAGGGAAGGACGATGTTTTTGTTGGACGAATTCGCCGCGATGAATCCCAAGACAACACATTGAATATGTGGATTGTTTCTGATAATCTTCGCAAAGGAGCAGCTACCAATGCGGTGCAGATTGCGGAGTTGTTGCTGGAGAAAGGCTTTATTTAATTACGAGTTACGAATTACGAATTACGAGTTGTGATATCGGGTGGCTCCGCCTCTAAGGACACGTGAGGAGCAGTAACACACTCGAAGCCATGAGTTGGAAGGTATATAGAGCTGCGCTATTCATCCAATTCCAAACTTATGTTAAATGAGAACTGGTTAAATCTAAGAGTTTCTTTATATCCTTATTTTTATCGCTGTATTTCATTGTAGAACACACCTTTTATTTTCAGTTACCTATGATTAGACACCTTTGTTTTCTTCTTTTTTTCTTCAATCTGACACTCTCCGTTTTTGGACTAAAACCAGATAGTACATACATTACAAATCCACACGATTTAGGGCTTGCTTATAAAAATCTCCAACTTCAAACAGTAGATAATGCAATTATCGACGTTTGGCAAATTTTTGCAGATAGTACAACAACAAAAAATACGACTCTTATCTTAGCCTATGGTGACTCAGGAAATAAATCATATTGGCTCTACCAAGCAGCGATCCTTAGTGAATTTGGTTATGACATCGTGCTTTTTGACTATCGTGGATTTGGTAAAAGCAGCGAATTTACAATGAACGCAAATCAATTGTATTATGATGAATTTGCAACGGATTTAAGCTGTGTAATTCATTGGTCAAAAGAAGAATATTCAAAAAATAAACTTGGGGTTTGGGCATTGTCCATGGGAACAATTATGACCGCAATAGCTCTACAGACTGAATCGGTAGACTTTCTCATAGCAGAAGGTTTTGTGCTAGACCCAATTGCCATACAACAACGCATTGGGAAAATGAAATCAAAAGAAATTGTTTTGCCCGAAAGTCATTCGAATTACGCGAAATGTTTAAGCAATCTGCAATTACCAGTTTTACTTTTTGCGGGTACGTCAGATCTTTTCACGACAGTTGGCGATAGTAAATCCTTTGCAAACAGTGCTAAAAACAGAAGGGTAATATCCTTTAATGGAGATCATTTACAAGGATTTCAATGCTTGACAAAATCCGATTTTGGCGATAAATACATCGCTGACATGGATAGATTTATACGACAGGGTTGATTTTATATAGTATTTGTTCGACCTAGATGGGGGTAATAGTTAAAGAACACAACTCGTGGCTTAGAGAACCTCAGCCACCACTGCTTCGAGAACCTCAGCCACCACTACTTCGAGAGCATCATTCGTTCTCAACGGCAGGGCCACAAAAGAACTTGTGACGTCCTGAAAAAAAGTAGACACTTTTAAAATGAGTGTTTATGAATAAAAAGACAATCACGTTTTACAGTGAAGCTTTCAAAATGGAAGTTGTAAAACATTATGAAACCACATCCTTAAATCTTAGAGAAACGAGCAATTTGTTT
>CALPWQ020000118.1 GCA_943327315.2 Chitinophaga pinensis | reverse complement strand
TATTTATGGACTTCAATTGATTGCAATGACTCGTAAACATATGATTTTTTTGTTAACCCCACTTGTTTTGCTGCTCGTGGGGCTATACTATTGGAGGAGCACCCAGACAAAACACGTCGGACACAAGCAGGAAAATGAAACGTATTCAGTAGATTCAATTGTTCCTATTTTGTACAAAGATTCAGGTCTTGTTCAGCACGAGGGAATCATTAAACCCGTAGGAATCAAGAATGTGTCCTTCGCCATATCCGGCACTTTATTGCAAGGTGACTTTGCTCTCGAAGTGGGCAAAACATTTCAAGAAAATGACATCTTGTTTAAACTAGATATGTACAAACTCTACAAGGAAATTAGCGCAAAGAAGAAAGAGCTAAAGGTTCTTGCCGAACGATTAAATCAGGAAATTGCAATCGACTACGGTTCACAATCGGATTTTTGGGATTCCTTTACATCCACCTTGCTTCCGACGAAACGGCTTCCAGCTTTCCCTCCGTTCATCAAAGAATCAAAGAATAAGAAAATGCAAGAGTTTACGGAAGCGTATAAGGAGGTGGAAAAGTTAGAGGAAAGCATCGAAGCGTATTATTTCTTCGCGCCTTTTTCTGGAACTGTTTTATCAATCAATAAAAAAATAGGCGATCAAATTCATGTTGGAGAATGTGTCGCGCAGATTGCTCCTTTTCAAAGTTATTTTGCGGAGTTTAAGGTCCCAAAAGAGGATCTTGACTTGCTGAAACTGAAAGATGAGGTGGTCCTTTCATTGAACAAAAGACAGGTCAAAGGTCGGGTCATAAAGATTTCCCGGCGCAAGGACAGTGCCTATGCCACGATCGAATGTAGCCTTTCGACGACGGTGTCAACGAGAGGTGAAAAAATCACGATTCAGCGACTGCGAAAAAGCGAATACCTATACATTCCCTGCCATTTGGTGCGAAATGATTCAGTTTGGATTTGTCGCCATGGACAATCGATGAAGATTCACGCAACGATAATGGACTGGAAAAAAGATTCGGTTGCCATCAAGGAATTGAATCTAGGGGATCTCGTTTTGCGTAAAAGACAGAAGACAGGGGCCATTTCCTGTCCTTAGTCAGTCTAAGGAATGCACCAAATCGATGAGCCTGTCGCGCGATTTCTGTAAGTCATCAAGCGCCTGGCTTTCGTTCATTCTCGCAAACATGTACTTCCAGCGGTAGGCCGATTTTGAGAAAAACCGAACGAAATAATAGGCAAACATTCCTGTCAATGGCATCGCGAAGAAATAAAGGATTTTAGCGATTAAATTTAGCTCAAATACCTTAGCTGCTATCCAAACCAGCAGGCCATAATTGAGTGGATAAAGCACGAGCCCCATCAATACGGCAATGGGCGCATAGTACTCCACATTTTTAATCAACTTGGGCATGATCAGGTCTGTGGCTTTAAAGGGAATGATGCTGTGAATGAAGCCAAAGAGGAAAATCGGAAGTCCAAAGATCCCGTAAATCAGCGAGAATATCAGTTGCAAAACATAAGGGCTTGTACGAAAACGCTTGTTCAGAAAATCTTTTCGGATCTGTAATTTTTGAGATTGCCATTGAATTTCTTTAACAAGTGCTTGGATTTCTTCGATGAGATAAGGTTTCAACAATTGGATTTCCTCAATGCGCTCACTGATTTGTTTCAACTGTTCAACGCGTGACTCCACATGCGCTTTTGACTTATCATCTTTCACAATGTCATACACATCATCAATCAATTGCTCCTGTTCCAAGGAGTCGCTTGTCACCAATACCCGTTCTAGGTGTTGACGGAAACGGGAGGTTAATTTTTTTGCAGCGGCACTTGGGTTTTTAGCAAATTCATCGAGATGATCCGTAGCATATAGACCTTGTTCGACTGTCAGCATCACTGAACTCCTAAATTTTTCTCCTTGCGAATAAAAGATGCCGATAGGAATGACCTTTAGATTTAAATTTCCTTGATGGCGTTTTTCCACTTCCAAAGCGATGCGCGCGGTTCCAGATTTCAATTCACGCAGCTGTCTTTCCATCATGCTATTTCCTTCCGGAAAAACAAGCAGTGTCTTTCCTTCTTCAAGCACTTTATAGCAGGCCTCAAAGGAGGCATTGTTATCAACCCCAGTCGTTTTGTTGTCAATAGGACGGTTAATCGGAATCATTCCAAGGCTGCCCAAGATTCGGCGCTTCAATGGGGTGTTGAAAAAAGTACCCTTCGCCATGAAATAGATCGGTTGCGAGATACTTTGGGCAATAACCCAGGCATCCATCATCGTGTTGGGATGGTTTGCTATGATGATGATTGGGCCGTCGTGCCGCAGATATTCCTTATGCCGTACTTTGATTTCACGGTAATAAAGGCGAATGCCAATTCCAATGATAAATTTTAAAAGTCGATAAAGCATAATTCGTTCAGCAACCGAAGGTACATTTTTTTACTAAAATTGAGGATGCAATTCTTTACTTCTTACCTTTACCACATGGAGCAAATCCCTGTAATTTATCTCAATAGCAATGACGGAACAGGTATTCTTGCCTTTGGTGAAGATGACCGTTTAAGCTATTCTGAAGGAAGAGTACTCCCAGCCATGGATGCCTTTCTTCAAAAGTACAAAGGGGCCTGGCTGTTTATGGCCTTGTCGTATGACTTGAAAAATGAAATTTGTGGATTGACGTCATCCAATCGCGACGAAATGAAGTTTCCAACAGCCATTTTATGGAAACCTAGGTATGTGGTGCGGATCAATCGCGAAAATGTTGCCTTTCTTCAAGGCACCGTAGATTCCTTTAGCGAGGCCTTTGTGAGCAAATTCATGGAGGAGGAAATGGACACCAATTTTCATCACCCGAACATTGAATTTACCCCCTTGATTGATAAGCAGACCTATATTTCCACAGTCAATCAACTGAAATCACATCTCCAACGTGGGGATATTTATGAAGTGAATTTCTGCCAGGAATTTTATGCTCACAATGCAGTGATTGAGTTTCCTACAGATGCTTATTTTAAGCTAAATACGCTAACTCGAACGCCATTTTCGGCCTATCTGCGAATGGATGAATTTAGTGTGCTATGCTACAGCCCAGAACGCTACATCCGCAAGACTGGAAATACACTTATTTCGCAACCCATCAAAGGAACAGCGCCCCGAGATGCCGATGCAGAGAAAGATGCCGCATTGGCAGATTGGTTAAAAAATGACCCGAAAGAACGCTCCGAAAATGTTATGATTGTTGACCTGGTGCGCAACGATTTGTCCAAGGTGGCTGAAAAGGGGACCGTTCGCGTGGAAGAACTTTGTGGGATTCACTCTTTTGAAACGGTGCACCAGATGATTTCAACCGTGGCGTGTGAGGTGAGAGAGGAGGTGACCTTCACCGATATTTTGAAGGCGACATTCCCAATGGGTTCCATGACTGGAGCACCAAAATACCGCGCTATGGAGCTCATTGAGACACATGAATCGTTTCAGCGTGGATTGTATTCTGGAAGCATCGGGTACATCGATCCAAATGGAGACTTTGATCTGAATGTGGTGATTCGTACGGTCATTCACAATGCGAAAAACGGATATCTTTCCTGTGGAGTGGGCAGTGCAATTACCATTCAAGCCGACCCGGAAAAAGAATATCAAGAATGTTTGGTGAAGGTGAAGAAAATCATGGATGGTGTAAATGCATAAGTTAAATCAACAGATTGGCTCTTTTTTTACCGCACATCCTGCCGAACGCTACTTTCTTGCCTGCAGTGGTGGTGTTGATTCAATGGTCCTCGCTAGTCTTATGCTTGCGAATAATTTACCTCTTGAATTGGTGCATGTGAATTATGGCCTTCGGGGTGAAGCTTCGGATGGAGATCAATTGTTTCTCGAGGATTTTTGTAAAACGAAGGGCATTCCATTCCATGGCAAAAAGGTCAATTTGAAGGCGTTTTTAAACGAACATGGCGGAAATTTACAAGAAGAGGCACGTAAGGTGCGCTATACTTTTTTTGAAGAAATTTTAGCGAAGAAGGGAGGGAAACTTGTCTTGGCGCACCATGCAGATGACCAAGTAGAGACCTTTCTCTTGAATCTATCGCGAGGTGGTGGCATAATGGGACTTTCGGGGATGTTGGAGGCAAATGGAGATTTTTTAAGGCCATTGTTGCCGTTTCGAAAGCAGCAACTTCTCGACCATGCACAAGACCTTGGTTTAACTTGGCGAGAAGATCATTCAAATGCCGAAAGCACGTACTCAAGAAACAAGCTGCGCAACATCATCCTTCCGAAATTAATCGAAATTCAACCTGATGTAGTGGATCAAATCACCTTGTTAACGCGGATTTTTCAGGAAAATCAATCCGATTTGGAAAAAAGAATGGCTCTGAACATTTCGGAATTCACTCCCGAGCACACCATTCCATTGGACCTCTATTCCTCGCTCGATGAAGTAGAAAAAATAGAAGTGTTGCGTCAATTCAACATTCCCGTGGGCATCTTGTCTGAAGTCAATAAATTGGCAAAATCCGAAAAAGGAAAAGCGTTGAATTTTTCGGGTGCTGCGCCTGGCCAATTGATTCGTGAACGTGATGGGTTTTATGTAGAATATGAAGGTGTTAATGAGCAAAAGCAAGCGGGAACTTTGGTGATTGAAGCAAACGTTGCGCTACCCGAGGTATTTTCAAAAACAGCCATTTACCTTAACCCGAATGTGATCAGCGGTGAACTGCGGCTGCGTTTTTGGCAAGTGGGTGATCGCATGAAACCAATTGGAATAAACGGTTCCAAATTAATCTCAGACATCTTGACCGATGCCAAAGTTCCACACCATTTGCGCAAAAAACAGCGGGTTGTCTGCGATGAAAACCGGATCTTATGGTGCATTGGTCATGCCGTGAGTCGAGAAGCCATTGCTACGAAAGGGCTAGCCTGTATCAAAGTGACCGTGAACGATTAAATTTACACCATGAATCATCCCTTACCCGAAGCATTTCAAGCGCGCATTCAACAGGAATTGTTTCCCGGATTGGAGCTGCTTCAAGCACTCGATACAGCTTCACCCATTTCAGTGCGTTTTCATCCAAAAAAACACCATGCTGATCTCGGTGTCCGAGCAAAAGTTTCTTGGTGTGAATCTGCCGTTTACCTGAATGAAAGACCGCAGTATGTGTTCGACCCCTTGTTTCACGCGGGGGCATATTATCCTCAAGAGGCAGGATCAATGGTGCTCGATGCGGTGCTGCGGCAATTGAAATTGCCCAATGAACCCCATGTGTTGGACTTGTGTGCCGCACCGGGAGGAAAAAGCACACTCATTGCTTCATTTTTAGACAATAAAGGAATCCTTGTTGCCAATGAAGTCATCCAGCAGCGGGCGCGAATTTTAAAAGAAAATTTGAGCAAATGGGGGTATTCGAATTCTGTCGTCACCAACAATGATCCAGCCGATTTTCAGCGTTTGCCGCAATTCTTCGATCTAATGGTCGTTGATGCGCCTTGTTCAGGAGAAGGAATGTTTCGAAAAGATCCTGCAGCCCGAGATGAGTGGTCAGAAGACAATGTTCGTTTGTGTTCGGGACGTCAAAAGCGCATTGTTATGGATGTGTGGGATGCCTTGGTGCCTGGTGGACTTCTCGTGTATTCGACCTGTACCTTCAATGCCAACGAAAATGAAGACAATGTGCATTGGTTTATAGAAGAACTCGGTGCTGAATTGATTCCTTTGGATCTTCCAGCACCAATTGTCCAAGGACGAAACGGGGTAGGGTATTATTGCATTCCCGGAATAACCGAGACAGAGGGATTTTTTATTGCTGTTCTTCAAAAACCAGATGAGGCATTGATCCGGCAACGACATACCCGAAAAAGTGAATTTCGCGCTCAAAAAGACACACTTGATTGCGAGAAATATGCCGATTTATCCGAATCTGACCTGATCAATTGGAACGACAAAATCCTTGCCTTGCCGCGTAAGCTCACCGATTCAATGCTCCATGTTCAAGCGCAGATGCGTTTGCAGAAACTCGGCACGATGGTCGGTGAGATTTCCAGAAAAGGAATCATTCCAAATGAAGAATTGGCCTTAAATCCTTTCTTGAATTGTTTTGCAGGAAGAATTGACGTGACAAAAGAGCAGTCCCTGCATTTTCTAAGAGGTGATACCTTTCCCTTATCTGGAGAGCACGGTTATCAGTTGATCACCTTCGAAAATGAGCCTTTGGGATGGATCAAACACATCGGCAATCGCTTCAACAATTTATACCCGAAAGAGTGGCGCATCCGTAAACAGTTTTAATGTTGACCCGCTGCTTTATTTTTACTTATTTAATCCCTTGAAAACGATTGAAATAGTTGTTCTTCAGTAGTTTCAATAGTGATCCAATCCCAAAATCAGGAAATTTCGCATAAGATTAATACAAAAAAGCAAGAATATGTATACGCAGTATTGATATGCACCTTATTTTTGCATACGAATGTCTAATCAATACCAAATCTGCTCACGCTGTGTCATGGACACAACAGATCCATTGATCTTTTTCAATGCAAAAGGGTATTGCAACCACTGTACAGAGTTTTTGGATAAACGCGCACGACACCAGTACCGTGGTGCGGAGAGTGATGAGGCCTTAAAGGCAATTGTTGCTGAGATGAAGCAGGCCGGATCAGGAAAAGAGTACGATTGCGTAGTTGGATTGAGCGGTGGGGTTGACAGTTGCTATGCGGCGTATATTTGTCGTCAGCATGGATTGCGTGTGCTGGCCGTTCATATGGACAACGGGTGGAACTCAGAAGAGGCCGTTCAGAACATCCGCACGATTGCTGAAAAATTACACGTTGGGTACGAAAGTTATGTCTTGGACTGGGAAGAATTCAAAGATCTCCAATTGGCATTTTTGAAAGCATCAGTTCCTGAAGCAGATACACCCACAGACATTGCCATATTGGCCTCCTTGCATAAGGTTGCTGCTCAATACGGCGTGAAATATATCATAAGCGGAGGTAACTTTGCCACCGAGGGTATTTTACCAAAATGCTGGCACTACAACGCCAAAGATTTGCGGTACTTCAACCACATTCAAAAGAAATTCGGCACCCAAAAACTGAGAAAATTCCCAACGTTTGGGTTTCAAAAAGAAATGTATTACAAGTTGGTGAAGCGCATGAAAATGGTGTATATGCTCAACTTGGTTCACTACGACAAGGAAGAGACGATGGCATTCCTTCAAAAAGAGTTGGATTGGAAATACTACGGTGGAAAGCACTATGAGTCCAAATACACAGGATTTATTCAGTCATACTACCTGTTTGAAAAATTCGGCATTGACTACCGCAGAGCAACCCTATCCTCACAAATCTGTGCAGGAGCAATTGAACGCGATGAGGCCTTGAATCAATTGGTTTCTAAGCCCTACGATGAAGTAAAAACCGCTGAAGAAAAAAAATACATCGCCAAGAAATTAGGGATTTCATTGGAAGAGTTTGAAGCAGTCTTGCAACTCCCAGCCCACTGGTATTGGGAATACCCGAACGATGAAAAACGTTTGAGCTTTATTTACAACACCTACCGTAAACTATTCGGGAAAGAGAAGTTGGCTTCTTTTTAAAATTTGATGTCTACGGCAATTTAGAATTTGATGACTTCGTCAATTTGATGCCTTCGTCAATTTGGTGACTTCGGCAATTCAGAATTTGATGATTCGCAATTCGTTGCCTACGGCAATTCGGAGATTCCCACACTAATGTTTTTCTTTTCAAATTCCTTTAGGACCAAATTTGCGCAGCAATCAAATTCTGTTAATTCGCGTAGCGATCAAATTCCTTCAGGATCAAATTCGCGTAGCAATCAAATTCTGTTAATTCGCGCAGCGGTCAAATTCCTTCAGGATCAAATTCGCGTAGCGATCAAATTAATTCGTAACTTCTACTTGCAACAGCATTTATTGTGTACGTAAATAATACGTACATTTGAAAAATAATTCAAAAGCGATGAAACCAAATGCAAATAAACCTTCAAGTGCGCGATTCGATGCGCGTTTAACCGTTGAACAAAAAGAGATGTTTGAACGCGCGGCTAATCTTCTTGGCTACAAGAGTTTATCGGAGTTTATCATTCAAACTGTTCATCAACGAGCAAAAAATGCCATCGAAGAAAATGAAAAGATTCTTGCATCCCAAAGAGACGCTGAGCTATTTTTTGAATCAATATTGAATGATCATTCGCCGAATGAGGCATTAATCGCTGCTGCAGAAAAGTATAAAAAGTCAATCAAATAAATGGAGTTCAAATCTGAATTATTGGACTCCTCACACGACAGAACGGAATTTTCATGCGGAAAAGAGGCGTTGGATCATTACATTCGCCATCAGGTAAGTCAGGATGTGAAACGAAAACTTGCGGTGTGTTTTGTAGTCGCTGACAAGGACAGGGTATCTAACAAGGTGATTGGATATTACACCTTATCAAACGGAGGAATTCCAAGAGAAACTGTTCCTGAAAAATATCAAAAGAAGTTTCCCTTGTCTTATCCGTCAATACCAACGACACTCATTGGAAGATTGGCCAGAGATCAACGCGCGGTAGGAAAACGAATCGGTGAGTTTCTGCTGATCGATGCGCTTTACAAGTGTTTCAATTCATCAAAAACAGTTGCTTCATTTGCCGTTATTGTCGATCCCATTGACGATGACGCACGTTCCTTTTATGCAAAGTATGGATTCCTAACCTTGCCAGACAGTCAGCGCATGTTCTTGTCAATGAAGAAGGTTAATGAGCTCTTTAAATAAAAGACAAAGGACTAAATTGGAGTTACGAGTTATTAGTTACGAGTTACTAGTTTTTGAATGCTTGAAATTCTTGGATTCGTGTATGCGATTGCACCACGGTAAAATCAGATTGGGATCGAGACTAAAGCGAATAACTCGTAATTTTTTTAAGTCATTCGCATCCCATTTAAACCAAAAGGCGCAGCCACCATGTACCCCAATAGTAACTAGTAACTAGTCATTGGTAACTCATCTTCGCACTTCCCATAGCCAACAAGGCGCAGCCACCAAGGACCTAACTCGTAATTCGTGACTTCGAGTATGCTGGCGCACCTCAGCCACCAAACTCGTGATTCGTAATTTTTTAAAGTCATTCGGATCCCATTTAAACCAAAAGGCGCAGCCACCATGGGCCTCAATAGTAACTAGTAACTAGTCATTGGTAACTCATCTTCGCACCTCCCATGTCCACTAAGGCGCAGCC
>CALPWQ020000117.1 GCA_943327315.2 Chitinophaga pinensis | reverse complement strand
TTGTAGCGAGAGAGAGATTTGAACTCTCGGCCTCAGGGTTATGAATCCTGCGCTCTAACCAACTGAGCTACCTCGCCATGTATCGGTTATGAGGGTGCAAATATAATTGATTTTTTTCGAAGGAAAAGGGAAACTCTACATTTTTTCAAGCACAATGCACAAACCAATAGAAGTCAAATGGAATTCTTGCCTACGGTCATTTTTTCAATGCAACTAATCACTAACTTTATCTCCCATGGATGACCACGATTTTTATCCCCCAAAACCAGAACTCATAGAAGTCAAGTCGAAAGGCAATTTCGCGCTAACGATCTTGTCAATCGTCATTTTTGTCATGACCTTTCTCTTCGTATTTACCGACGAAGTGAATTTCGTTTTTCATTTGCTCATTGTGTTGCTCATACACGAATTGGGTCATTTCATTTGCATGAAACTATTTGGCTATCAGAATGTGAGGATGTTGTTCATCCCGCTGATGGGGGCTTTCGTACAAGGCAGTAAGGAGGAGTATTCGCTAAAAGAAAGTTTGATTGTTACCGCCGCAGGGCCCTTGCCTGGTGTATTGATTGGAGCCGTCCTGATACTTTTAGCAGCTGATATTCATCAGGTGTGGATGATTGATCTGGGTCTTCTGTTTTTATTGCTGAATATGATCAATCTAGTACCTCTTGACCCCTTGGATGGCGGACAATTGTTCAAGCTGCTGATCCCTAAAAATCAGGAAATGTTCTTGTTGGGGTTTGCATTTGTTTCCTCCATGTTCCTCATCGGAATTGGGTGGTACATTGATTCGTATGTGTTGATTGCCTTTGGATTTATCATGGGATTTCGGGTGCGGTCTTTTCAAAAGCAGGTGCATTTAAGAAAAGAATTTGCAGAAGAGGAAATCAAGTACAAAACCACCTACAAAGACCTGTCTAATCGAGATTATTCTAAAATTAAAAACATCTTGCTGCGCAATTCAACAACGCTAAAAACATATATTGATTCTGTCTCGGAGGAAGAGGCGGAACCCTTAATGGCTGGACAAGTGAACGGAGTGCTTCAAACACCGATCAAACGCGATGCTTCCCCAGTTTTTAAAGTGTTCACACTTGTGCTGTGGGTCATTGCATTGATTGGACCTTTGTTGGCTTTGTTCTTTGGTAAGGAAATGATACGCGAAAATTATGGCTGGTACCTTGAGTGGCTTTCAAATCGGTGAAAAAGTAAGTTTCCTTTATGAGAAAGGGACGGGCATCATTGTTCGCTTTGATGTCAATAATTTCATTGTCGTTTGCGATGAAGATGGCTTTGACCGTCAATTTCGGGATAATGAACTGGCAAAAATTCATGGCACAGAATACCATTTGCCCGATGATCAAGTGGCACAAATCAATGAAGACGATACCATCTCTCAGATTCATCACCGTGTTTTTTCAGAAACTCCTACGGGAGCTAAACGACCAATGGATGTATGGGAGTTGGATTTGCATATTGAATCCTTGATTGATTCGCACAAGGGGATGTCCAATGCGGAAATCTTAAACATTCAATTGAAAGAAATGCGCAGTTTTTTCAAAAAAGCGCAACAGAAACATATCCGAAAGCTTGTACTTATTCACGGAGTGGGTGAAGGGATCCTTAAAGAGGAGGTCCGCTCATTTTTAGCGAAGCAAGATGGGGTAGATTACTTTGATGCAGATTTTCGAGAATATGGCAAGGGTGCTACGACCGCGGAAATACGCTACAACATTCACTAAGCATCTTTTCCGAAACTGTGAATGTCATTGTGATTTTCTTCAATCTTATCTTTCACACGTCTGATCGTTTGTGTTAAAATGAACATGTCTGGTGTGACATTCTTACCAAGCCAGTGCCAACTTGCTTCCTCATCTTCAATAGCCTGTGCCATGTGGTAAAGGATTTCAAAACCATGCGCCAAGAGCCATTTTTGCGCAGTTTCATTGCCTTCAGCACCATTGATCATCGCCATTAAATGGGGATAACCGTTCTTTGTGAGCCAATTGCGCGCTTCATCTTTCAGATAAATGGCATAGGTGGCCATTGCCAATTCGGGGTATCCATTGTCTTTTAACCACAACAAAAGTTCACTATTTCCTTCAATGGCCTTCGCCCAAGCAATGATTATTTTTGGATGATAATCCATCGGCTTGATTGGCACAGTGGATACTTCACTTGCTTTCTTCGGCGTAGCTTTTTTTTTCTTGAACCAGTTGAACATAATGGAGGATTAGTATTTGTCAACGCTAATTTGGCAGTTTGGTAACAAGGCCCTTAGTGCCTTAAGTTCATCTTTGCTCAGATCATTTCCAAATACATTCATGAATTGAAGGGAGATTAAACGATTCATCTCGTTTGGAAAGGATGTAATGTTATTCTCTGTTAACAATAGTGATTGCAGTGCTTCCAAATCAACGATGGATGCCGGTATTTGGGTCAAATGATTTCCACGTAACCATAAGGTTTCTAAAGAAGTCAAGGTTCCAATCCAATCGGGAAGGACGCGTAGTTCATTGTTGTCCAAGTACAAATCAACAAGCTTGGTTAATTTCTTCATGGACTCGGGAAGCGCAGTCAGCTGATTGTCATCTAATCCTAAATACTCTAGGTGAATTAAATCCCCTAGATTTTCAGGCAATTCCTTAAGTTTATTCCCATCGAAACCGAGCGCTTTTAATGTGGTCATTCGACAAACGAAATCAGGAATCTCCGCAATCTGATTGTCTTCCAAGATGAGTTCTTCCAAGTTGACAAGCTTCGTGATTGAAGCAGGAATGGAATCCAGAGAACCTTGAATCAATTGCAAGATTTTCACCTCTAAGGGATGTCTCAATGCGGTGTCCAGCGAAGTGCATTTCTCGTAGGGGGATTGCCCAAACCCAAATACGGGACAGAAAAAAAATGGAACAAGTTTTAAATACCCTCGCATCACCCAAAAAATAAGTAGGCCACCAAGATCGCTGCCAATCCACCAATGAGGTCACAGAAAATTCCGGCCCAGGCAGCATATCGCGTATTGGTGATTTTAACGGAACCAAAGTACACTGCGAGAACATAGAAGGTCGTCTCCGTGCTGCCTTGAAATGTTGATGCCAGTTTCCCAACAAATGAATCCGGACCAAAGGCTGGGTTCTGAAAAATCTCCACCATTAATCCTCGGGCACCACTGCCTGAAAAGGGCTTCATGAAAATCACAGGCAAGGCATCGATGAACTCAAGTGTTTTCAAACCACAGAAAAGTAAAATTTCTTTTAAGCCATTCATTAAATCACCAAAGGCACCCGATGAACGGAATAGAGAAACAGCAGCAAGCATGGCCACGAGGTAAGGTATGATGTTGATGGCTACTTGGAATCCTTCTTTTGCACCGTTGATGAAGGAATCGAACATTTGAACTTTAGAACGGATTGCTAAACCAAAGAAGAAGGCGATGAATCCGAACATGATGGTATTGCTCACGATAGAGGAAATGGTCTTGATTTGGTCGGGGTGGTTGTTCAAGTACCACATGAAACCAACAATCAATGCGGTCAATCCACCGACGTAGCCGAGGATTACCTTATCAAAGAGATTGATTTTTTGCCGAATGGAAACGAAGATTAAACCTCCCAACGTCGCGAAATATGTGGTGATCAAGATTGGAAGAAACACGGATGTTGGGTCGACTGAACCATTTGTGGCTCTGGCGGCTAATATCGAAACGGGGATGATTGTAAGCCCGGAAGCGTTGAGCACCAAGAACATGATTTGGGCATTGGTCGCCGTTTTTGGATCAGGATTTAAGGTCTGTAAATCTTGCATGGCTTTCAATCCCGCGGGGGTTGCTGCATTGTCCAAGCCGAGCATGTTGGCGGAGAAGTTAAGCATCATTGAGCCGACTGCAGGATGTCCCTTTGGTATTTCTGGGAAAAGCCGCGTAAAGAGAGGCTGAATGAGTCGGGACATCACGCGAATTGCTCCACCATCCTCACCAATCTTCATAATTCCCATCCATAGTGCCATGATCCCTGTCATGAACAAGGCCAGTTCAAAACCTGTTTTAGCCGATTCAAACAAGGCATCCATCATGTTCTGAAGAATATGCGTGTCTTGCCAGAAGATCAACTTTGAAAATCCCATCACCATGGCGATGATGAACATTCCTGCCCAAATGCGATTCAATACCATGATACGAATATCGGAAACTCTTTCGTGCCGAAGTACCCTAGATCAGCTTTCTTTCAACAACGAAAGGTCGATAGCGTCAAAAGCTTAGATAATTCCAATTCCTTGGCGGATTACTTCTGCTTCAGGACCAGTGCAATCCACAACGGTAGATGCATCTAGGTTACCGAAGCCGCCGTCAATGATCATCGCTACATCCTCATCGAAGCGCTCGTAAATTTGATAGGGATCGGCAAAGTAATCTTGAATTTCATCTTCTACGTTGTGCAAGGAAGTGGTCGCAATCGGATTGCCCAAGGCCTTTACAATCTCAATGATGATGGGGTTGTTCGGGATGCGAATGCCAATTTCCTTGCGCTTGGTATCGAAAATCTTAGGGATCTCATTGGAGGCCTGAAGAATAAAGGTAAATGGTCCAGGAAGTGATTGTTTCAGGAGTTTAAATGTCGGTCGATCGATCTGTTTGGTGAATTCAGATATGTGACTTAGGTCGGAACAGATAATTGAAAAATGAGCCTTGCTCAGTTTCACGTCTTTCATTAAGGCTAAATCATTCAATGCCTTTTTATTGTACAAATCACACCCCATGCTGTACACAGTGTCCGTTGGAAAGATAATTATCCCTCCTTTTCTTAAAGCATCGACTGCCTGTTGGATGAGACGCTTGTCAATGTTCTCAGGGTTAATTTCTACAATCATGAGTGGTTTATTTGAAGATTTTACACGAAATCGCGCGGTGGTCGCTGTACGGAGTTTCCTGAATAATGAAATCACTTGAGCGCAAATCTTTGGTGTGAAAAATATAGTCAATGCGGCCAGCGGGAACTTTACCAACGTAGGTTGAGCCGATTCCCATGGATGTATTTCGAAACGAATCGATGAGCAGCTTACTGAATTGGTGATAGGTATAGGACATCGGGGTGTCGTTGAAATCACCACAAACAATCGTAGGATAGGGAGATGTTCGCACATGTTCCATGACCCGTCGTGCTTGATCTGCACGCTTTGGATAGGCAATGCGCAGTTTGTCAATGACCCTTCGAAACATCGATTTTGGTTCTTCTTTTACGGCATTGTCAGAGAATTTTGAATAATCATCCTCTTGCAATTTGATCGATTGCAGGTGAACATTGTAAATACGGAAGGTGTCTTGATTTTTTACAATATCTGTGTAAATGCAGTAGTTAAAGTCTCTGTCTCCTTGGGTAGAAAACATCACATCTCCTTTGGCAATCATAGGATATTTCGACAAGATCACCACGCCGAAGTTCTGTCTCCCACGCAACTTATGTGCATAGCGTTCATGAAAATCCTTCGTTTGAAGCAATTTCACCAAAGAATCGCGGGTTGAGAAGTTGGTCGGACGGTCTTGGTGGTAAAACTCTTGAAAACAAATGATATCCGGTGCTTGCGAGGCAATATAAGCGAAGATGGAATCTTTGTTCTTGTTGCGTTGTTCCAAATCGTTATTGTACAAATCAAACAAGCGCACGTTGTAGCTCATCACATGGAGAATCTTTTCCTCAGCGGGTAACTCACTTTCATTTGAACCCAGTGTAAACATTCTGAAATGAAGTTTGCCACCAATCAACAAGACCAAAACAATTAAGATGACCATACGGGACTTTGCAAAAATCCAAACCACCAAAGCCAAAAGTGTACAGACCAAAATTATGGGGTATGCCAATCCAAAGAAGGGTAAGATTTTTAAGGTGTTCGGGTGAACGAAGGGTGTCAAATAAGCCAAGAGCAATCCACACAGACAGATAAGCGTCAGGATTTTAAATAGTGTAGATAAACGTAGGAGTTTTGACATCGTTTACTTCTTGCTTTGGGTAAATAGAAAATCTTTTTCTGCCTTGGTTAAAGAGTCATATCCCGAGCGCGAAATTTTATCTAAAATCGCGTTGATTTTCGCTTGTTTTTCTTTTGCTTCAAGGTTGTATTGTTCATCGGTCTTGAATTGTGCGGTACGTCCACCTTTCTTGACTTTCATGCTCGAGTCCTTGCGAAATAGTCCTCGGAACCAATCGCTTAATCGCTTAAAGATCATAATGACATTGGATTTACTGTGAATGTTTTGTACGGAAAGTGCGCCGAAGATTGCTCCACCAATGTGCGCAAAGTGTGCTGTATTGCTGTTTTTCAAGCTGTCCACGTTTAATGAAAACAAGTCCAAGAGCACAAACACAGCGGCAAGGACAATGATGCGCACTGGAACGACCCCAAAAAGCATGACCTTTAGGTTTGGACGATAGAAGGCCAAGGCAACGAAAACGGCCATGATGGCTCCCGATGCACCGACGACAAAATGTCCTGTTGGAACGCCTGGCAAAAGGTGAGAGGTGATTTCCAAAATGCCACCAAAAATTCCTCCCAATAGGTAAGTGTTCAACAAACGTTTTCCGTCAAATAAGGATTCAAACATGCGCCCAGAGAAATAGAGGAAAAGCATGTTGAATAAAAAGTGAAAGAAATCGTAATGCGAAAATATGGATGTCAGTATGCCCCAAGGATGAAGGAAAAAGGAAGGGATTTGAACATCTAACGAAAAAATCAAGTGCAACACATCATTCACCTCATTTTCTGATTCACCCGTAGAGAGTCCAGCAACTAAAGATAAAACTTTGATGAAAAGAAAAACGGCCGCATTTACCATGATCAAACGGATAGTCATTCCGCCATGGGCATATTGGTATTTCAAGTCATCAATAAAGGTGCGTTCGTTCTGCATCAGTAAAAATTTGAACGGTCTGTTTTACGCCAGATCAACACAAGGATGGCTCCCACAATGGCACCGCCTACATGCGCAAGGTGTGCGATCTGATCATTTGCGCTGAAACTATTGTAAACTTCAAAAATAAAATAAGCGCCAATGAGGTATTTGGCTTTGATTGGGATGGGAGGGAAGATCAGCATCAATTGAGTATTTGGGAACAATACCCCAAATGCGGCGAGCACTCCAAACAAAGCCCCTGAGGCACCAACCATTGGTGTTTGAATCATTCTGAAGTACTTATTGACGATGTCAGCCCCACCTTTGTTCATCATTTCGTGCTCTAAGTTGGTCGTTTCATCCAAGGGAAAATTATTGATTAAGATGTTGTCCATGGTGGAGATGTCATATCCCATGGAGACAAGCTGCCTTTTTAATTCCATGATCTCCCACACGCCAATCGCATTGTAAAGCGCAAATGCACCAATGCCACACGCAAAGTAGAAGAGGAAAAAACGTTTTGGTCCCCACAGACGCTCGAGGTGCGCACCAAACATGACCAGCAACAACATGTTAAAAATGATATGCAAGAAGTCATTTAAACTGTGCATAAACATGTACGTAATCATTTGGAAGGGCTCAAACAAGGGTGAATTGATGTAATGCGCACCAAGCAGACCAGTGTAATCGTTTCCTTGTTGCGCCAAAATTAGCGCTACGATAAACACGGTGATGTTCAACAACAAGATGTTTTTCGTTACTTGAGGGATGTTATTTAAAAAGTTCATTTCTAAAATCTATTGGATATTTCGTCTGTGGTAAATGTTTGCATAATCTTTTTTCCAGAAGGGCTTAGAGCATGTTCTGGACAAGCAAAAAGCAATTCTATAAAATGCTCCGCGGCAGCTCCTGAAAGCTGGTGTTTCTTCTTTCCCGCCGCTGTGGCCACTGAGCGAACAATTAAATGAGCAATGTCGCCTTTGTCAATGGTTTTGAAGGTTATTTCTTCCAAAATCAAATCAAGACAAACCTGAATGGTTTCTTGCACCAAAACAGAAGGAACAGCTGTGAGCATCAAGGTATCATCCTTATTCACCCATTGAAAGCCCAATCGCTTCAACATTTGTTCTTGTTCTTCCCAAGCGCTTAGCTCTTCTTTGCTTACATTTTTTTCAACGGGAAACAATAAATTTTGAGATTCTATAGGATTGGAAATGAATTTATTGAATAACTCATCATAAACCATACGTTCAAAGGCTCTTTGGATGTCAATCATCAACAATCCCGAACGGCAGGTGGTGATTAAATACCTGTCCTTGATCAAGGATTCCCTAGATTCTGAAGCTTCCTCCTCTGAATCGAACAAGATGCCTTGTTCACTGTTGGCTTCTTCTTCAATGGAATAAAAATTCTCCCAGTCTTGCGGACTTGCTGTATTGTTTCCGAATCCTTGCGCACTTACTGCTTTCGTAAACCCACTGCTTGATCCTTTTCCGCTGTTCGACTGAAAAGGGTTGTACATTGGGTTGACTTTTATTTCTGGTTCAATAATGGGCTGATTCTTCATGGAATAAGGCAAGTCGAAACTTGTTTCCTGATCAAAATCAAGCGTTGGCATCACATTGTGTTTTCCCAGTGTTTGCTTCACTGCACTGAGAATAATCATGTAAATGTGCTTGTCTTCCTCAAACTTAATTTCGGTTTTTGTAGGATGCACATTCACATCAATTTTTTTAGGATCTATCGTTAAATATAAAAAGTAACCCGGGAAATTTTTTGGAGTTAAGAGTCCTTCGAAGGCCTTGCTTACAGCATGTCCCAAGTAATGGTCTCTAAAGTATCGGTCATTTACAAAAAGGTATTGTTCTCCACGTGATTTGCGTGCAAATTCAGGCTTCAACACATAACCACTTAAAGTCACAATGTCCGTTTTCTCTTCAACAGGAACGAGCTTATCGTTGGCACCTTTGCCCAATATGTCCACAATCCGCTTGCGCAATCCTCCTTGATGCAGTTGGTAGATCTCAACATCATTGTGAATCAGTGTAAAACTTAAGTTGGGATGCGCCAAGACCACACGCTCAAATTCGTCGCGAATGTGGTTGAATTCCACATTGTCAGATTTCAAAAAGTTGCGACGCGCAGGAACATTAAAGAATAAATTCTTCACATCGAAGGTGGTTCCAACAGGACAGACGCAGGCATCATTCGATTTGATCTTCGTTCCTTCAACGACAATGCTTCGGCCAGTTTCATCTTCCTCGCGGCGAGTTTGCATGGAAACATGAGCAATTGCTGCTACGGAGGCCAATGCTTCTCCTCGAAACCCTTTGGTTGTTAACGCAAATAAGTCATCTGCGCTGCGCACCTTGCTTGTGGCATGACGATCAAAACACAGCACGGCATCGTTCGGACTCATTCCATTTCCGTTGTCGACAATGCGAATCAAGGTTCGACCAGCATCTTTAATGATTACATGAATTTTATCCGCACCAGCATCGATGGCATTTTCCATCATCTCTTTAACCACAGAAGCTGGCCGCTGGATGACTTCTCCAGCAGCAATTTGATTGGCAATGTGTTCAGGCAGTAAACGGATCAAGTCGCTCATCGAATTAAACAAGTTTTTTAACAACGGTATCTACATCATCCAGACCGTTGAAGATGAAAT
>CALPWQ020000116.1 GCA_943327315.2 Chitinophaga pinensis | reverse complement strand
GTGGCTTCGAGACTGCTGCGCACCTCAGTCACAAAATTAGCAACTCGTAACTCGTAACTCGTAATTCGTAATTCTTTTGATTAGAAAGGGTATCCAATCCCAAAGTGCAGCACGGGAATAAACAGTTTAGGTACATATTGCTTGTAGTCTGAACCAAATGCTGCAATCGCTTCACTGACAAATTGAGGGCGGTTTTTTGTAAAAATCCATTTCTCGCCATTTGGTAAAGCGGGGTTACTCAATGGCAATCCGAGGTCGACGCGCACAATAAAGAAATCCAAGTCAATTCGCACGCCAACTCCAGCCGAAACAGCTATTTCTCGAAGCCAAGTCGACGAAAACTGACTTCCGAGGCGGTTCGCATCTTTATTAAAGGTCCATACATTTCCTGCATCGACGAAAAATGCTCCTTTCAACATTTCTCCCAGTGAGAACCTAAACTCAGCCGATGCACCCAAACGGATATCACCAATCTGCGTTACTGTTCTGTTTGTGTCAAGGTAATATTTGTATGCTCCTGGCCCTAATGCCCTAGCTCTCCATCCTCTATTGTCATTGGCCCCACCCGCAAAGAAGCTGTAATCGTAAGGCAAGGATGTTCTTGTATTCCCATAAGGCATGCCCGCTCCCAACTGCAAGCGGCCATGCATACTGCTCTTTTTTCCAAAGGGATAGGAGGCATTCACGTCATTGTCCAAACGGATAAATTGAGAATAGCCTACCCCAAAAATTGTCTTTTGACCATTTGAAATGGTATCTTGAAACTTCTTGAACATGGCCAAAGTATTTCCCGCAGGATCGAACGTTGAATTGAAATACAAGGAACCTTTGCCTTTGTCCTCCTTTTCTTTGTTGTTGTATTCGAAAGTAATTTTCCAATCCTGCCAAATAAATTGGTCATTGTAGGCATTGCGCAAAAACAGGTCATTTAACTGGTCAAGCTTGGCTTGGAATGCAGGTTTTTTATCTATCCGAACAAACTTTACGACCGAGGCAAAAGGCAACCCAAGCTGAATGATTTGGGTCTTCCCTTTTTCACCGCCATAGAACCGCCACAAATAATTCAACTGAAAAATATGCCGTTCAAAATCACTCCTTCGCTGGTAATTGTAGGCGGTTGAAATGACCGTTCTTGGTCGCTGACGCTTTGACATGGCAGTGACTTTCGCTGGAAATAAACCAGGAATGTCGAGTTTTACACTTGGCCCAATTTCAAAGGTGTTAAAACTTCGACCCGCCGTTTTAATTTTCTCTCCGTCTAGCGTTTCATCGAATACAGGAGGTTGCGACTCAAATCCACCACTCACCGTAAACGTCAATTTTTCAGCGCCACCAAACAGATTTTTGTTGACGTAATTGAATGATCCAGAAACACCAAGATATCCGTTTGAGTTTGTCGCACGTGGCTCAAAACCAAAGCTTTGACGACTTGCTGGCACGAGATAATAATGCACATCCAACTTGTTTGTGCCAGCAATTTCTACCAATTCTGGTTTAATTACCCGGAACACACCCAATTGCATCATGCGGGTATATGTGCGCTCAAGATAATATTCCTTGTAATAATTCGTCTCCTCCAAATAACTCTGCAGCTCAATCACGTCCGGATCAATCGACAATTTTCCGTTGAAGAAAAAGGTCGCTTTACGGAATGGGTCAAGCAGATTTTCCTTTCGCTTCATCACTTCCTCGTACCGAAAAGTGTCGGTTGTTCGAAGAAACTGTCCATCCATCACATCTCTCCCAAGCAAATTCATAGATCGTTTAAAATTGCCTTTGTAATATGTCGTGTCTGCAATATGAAAATAAACGTGATCAATCAATGTATTTTGGTGCTTTATGGCAATGAGCGAGTCTCTATTGACTGTGCTACGCACCATTCGATCTGAAAAAACAATGACTAAATTGGCTGTCATTCTTTCATACGAGGTATCTGCTTCAAAAATAATGTGTGATGTACTAAAGCCATACAAGGCATTGTCGCGCATGTATCGAGCCAATTTACTCCGGAAATCATCCAACAGATCGGTGTCAAAGGGCTTTCCTTTTAAAGGATGTTCATCAGATTTTTTAATGTAATTAACAAAATTCTCTGACACCAAGGGATTTTTGCAATAGACGCGAACAGTATCTATCGTGAAAATAGGTCCAGTCTGAACCGTATAATTAACAATGGCTTTTTGGTTCTTTTTATAATCAACCGTCCCAACAATTTGACTTCGATAACACCCCTTCTTTTTCAGGAATGCGCCTATTTGTTCGATTGATTTATTGAAAGGTATACTGTCGAAAACAATAGGTGCTTCCCCAATCTTGTATTTGAACCATTCGCGCAAAAATAATTTTGGTTCAATGGTATCCTTTAATGGAATAATGCGTTCGGTATAGAGTTCATTGCTTTTTGCCCTTGCCTTCTCTATTCGACGAGCATTTATTTTGTTTTGTCGATTTTTTTTGCGCTGATTGATTTCTCTCAATCGAATGTTCTTTTCGAAACGTTTTTCAGCAACCGCGCTAGAATCTATGGCATTGAAAGCGGCTAACTTCAGTTTTACACCAGCAGTTTTAAAATTTGGTTTCTGTCGAATAATTTCTGCTATATCGTCAACATCAAACTTCTCGCCTTCCAGTAGTATTGTGTTTTTTTTGACCAGATATCTACCTTCTGGTACGTACCTCGACGATCTGCACGAAACAAGTGCAAGGAGAATTAACAGAATATATGTAAGTTTGATCGTGCTCAATGTGAATATTTTCAGTGCAAAAGTAGTAAATAAGAAGTTGTGTCAGGACTATCGAAGAACAAGATAAAGTGGATCCGTTCATTGCATTTGAAAAAAAATCGCGATGAGCTCGGATTATTTCTTGTCGAAGGAGAAAAAATGGTGGGTGAAGCATTGAGTGAATTCCCGGAAATGATCGACTGTGTTTATGCTACTGAACAGTTCCAAGCATCCTCCTACGCAAAGCAAATCGAACGAATTACAGAGGATGAGTTGGCACAAATCTCAACCCTTAAAACACCCAATAAGGCACTTGCCATTCTTCGTAAGCCAAAAATAAGTGCCCCCACGTTGACGAAAGGACTGATTCTCGTCTTAGATGGCGTTCAAGATCCTGGGAACATGGGGACAATTCTTCGAACAGCGGATTGGTTTGGCGTCAAAACAGTTGTCTGCTCGGAAGATACAGCAGACATTTTCAATCCAAAAGTCATTCAGGCTAGCATGGGTTCTGTGTTGCGCATGAATGTCATCTATACAGTACTTGAAACTTTTTTGTCTGTCTGTGACCTTCCCATTTATGGTGCTTTACTAGAAGGAGAAAATGTCTACAGCACAACACTCACAAAAACAGGAGTATTGGTGATGGGCAATGAAGGAAAAGGAATACGGACAAGCGTGAAAGCATACATCAATACGCCCATTCACATTCCTGGTTTTGGCAAGGCCGAATCACTCAATGTAGCTGTTGCAACGGGTATTTTACTTTCTGAATTCAAACGTGCCGAAGGCTAGCACTTAATGCTTTGCCTCCAAGTATTTCTTTACACGCAACACACTATTTACACGAATATCCTCCCAAAATAAGTTGACATCTCCAGCATGGTAGTTCTTCATGGTAAAGGCCAAATAGCGGTACGGAAACTTCGGGGGATTAATCCAAATAACACCATCAGCAAGATGTGTGGTAACAGAATGACGGTACATCTTTCCATTTGAAAAAAGAAATCCTAGGTGTTGCTTTGAGGTGGCCATAGGTGACTTGTCCCAAGTAACCGGATTAATGACTGCTTTTCCCTTGTACCACTTGTATTGACGCATGTCAAATTTCTTTCGAAAGGTGTTCCATGTGACATATCCGCCAATTTCTTCTTTATTTGTCATCAAAGATATGGTCGAATACATTGTTGTATCAATCCCAATTCCTGGTATGTAGGCAGCAATAAGCTTATTTTGTAATTCTTTCCCATCAAAATAATCTTTTAACAACATCGAAATATGCGTCGATCCCTGACTATGTCCCGCAAGGATGATTCCTTTTCCATGGTTGTAATTGGCTAAATAATACTCAAATGCTGCGCAAACATCTTTATATGCCAACATCAAGGCATCATACCCTCCACTATCCAAGGTATAATAGGACCGAATATGGGCCTGCTGATAAAAAGGGACGTAGAGATTGCCCGCAGAGCACCACGCAGATGCCTGCAAAGGAACAGCAGTTTCTGTTACCTTCGTGCGATGTATTGAGTCGTTAATTGGATAATTCCATCGTGGATCTTTACCATCCAATAAGAAGGTTGGGTACACATAAAACACATCTACATCCTCAGATTGTATGTCCGAAAATTCTGTTAAAAGTGATTTCGGATAAGCTCCTGGCAACACTGCCCAATTCCCTGAATTTGAGTAATCCGTAACTTTTGTTTGCGCATAAGCTGAAACGAAAGAAATCAAACAAAAAAGTATCGCTCTTAAATGATTCATTGCCTGTTAATTTTTAGAAGAATGGATTCCGTACATTTCATGCCGTCAATGGCTGCGGAGATGATTCCGCCCGCATATCCGGCACCCTCTCCGCAGGGATAAATCCCTTGAACTTCAACGTGTTCTAGTGTTTCGTTATTTCTGGGAATAGATATTGGCGATGATGTGCGTGATTCTGGCGCATGTAAAACGGCATCATTGGTTAAATAACCATGCATCTTCTTTCCAAACTGAACAAAGGCCTGCCTCAAGCGCTGAGTAATGAAATCCGGCAAAACATCATCCATTCTCACGCTCACGATACCTGGCTGATAGGAAGATCTTGGGAAATCTACGGACTTTTTATCCTGCACAAAGTCCAGCATCCGTTGCGCTGGGACTTTTTGTGTTTTTCCAGCCGCTTCCCAACATTTTTTTTCTACAGCCTTCTGAAAATCTAAACACACAAATGGATTCATTTCATCATTTGGAAAATCGGAAGGATAAACACTGACCACAATTCCAGAGTTCGAATATGGGTTGTTTCGTTTTGATGGAGACCAGCCATTGGTAACAACCTCATTTTGTTCAGTTGCACAGGGGGCGATAATACCTCCTGGACACATACAAAATGAATACACACCTCGTCCATCTACTTGCTCAACAAGCGCGTAACTTGCTGGTGGCAAAAGATCGTCGTGGTGCCTTCCGTGGTATTGAATTTCATCAATTAAATCTTGTGTATGTTCAATGCGTACCCCCAAAGCAAAAGGCTTGGCTTCAATGCGAACCCCATTCCGATGAAACAATTCAAAAATATCACGTGCTGAATGGCCTGTAGCAACAATTAAATGCGCACAAGAAATATGTTTTAATCCATTGATTTCAATATTCTTAAGCTTATTGTCTTCAATGAATACATTCGTCAATTTTGAGTCGAAATGTACCTCTCCACCAAAACGAATGATCTCTTCGCGCATGGCCACTATGATTTGAGGAAGTTTATTTGTTCCGATGTGAGGATGCGCATCGACCAAAATATCTTTATCGGCGCCAAACTGAACAAACATGCGCAGTGCGCGATCAACATCTCCCCTTTTCTTGGAACGGGTATAAAGCTTTCCATCCGAATAGGTCCCTGCTCCTCCTTCACCAAAACAATAATTCGATTCCGGATTTACCGTACTTGTTTTGTTTAGTGTCGCCAAATCTCGACGCCGTGAACGGACATCTTTTCCTCGCTCGAAAACAATAGGTTTCAATCCCAGTTCCAAGGCACGCAAGGCTGCAAACAGTCCTGCAGGACCCGCACCTACAATGTGAATAACTGGGGCTTCTCCTACATTTTTCGCTTGGAAAGATTCATGTATTTCTATGCTTTCTTCATTGTCATAGACCTCGACAGTGCAGTTGTAGAAAATGTCTCGTTTTCGCGCATCAATGCTTCGCTTCCGCCATTCGTAATGAAACGATCCTACAGTTTTTCCAGATTCTCGTGCAAGAACTACAACTAAATTGTTTTCGTCCTTTAATTCCTCTGGGCGTAGGCGAAATTGAACAACCTTGCTCATTATCCTTCAAAAATGAACGATACCCACCACACGCGGTTGTACAAGCGGTCAATAGGTCGAGATGAATCTGTGTTGTCTTGGATAAATGAATTCGTAAAGCCTTGCGAGTATTTCAATTCAATCCCAAATTTAAAATATGGTGTAAAAAACTCTACACCACCGCCGATTTGTCCTTGAAAATCAAACTTCTTGATCTTTATAAAAGGATCCGCATAATTCTGTGATGCTTTTTCCTGCGATTGCAAGTCAATGCTCGGCTGACCACCCAAAAGAAAATAGGAGGCAAAGTTGTTTAAGCGCAACGTTCGGAATTGAAACATCAAAGGAAAATCTAGATTCGTCGAATTCACACGCTCTTCAGTCAATGAATCTTTCCCTGAGAGCATGCTCATGTAGGTGTAAGTCATCACTCTTTCTTGGAAGGATAAAGTTGGGATAAAACGAAGTCGAACCACTGGTGTGCCAATTTTCATGGTCGTAACAATGCCCACCTGACCTCCTGGTTGAGAATTTGTCACCAGTGACTTCAGTTGGTAGTTAGAAAAGGCATCTGAACTTTGATAGGTTGAAAAACTTGCTGTATTCCACCCCAACATAAATCCAAAATGAATGAATCGTTGATCGAAACGTTTGTAATTCTGAGGTTTTTCCAATTGTCCGAATACAGAAAAAACGAAGCAATGCATCAAGATAAAGGTTCCGATTTTCATGCTTTTCATAACGGCTTTTAGCTCTTCTTATTTCTTGAATCCAGAATAAATCGTTGCAATCCCGCCAGAAACAGTCTCTGCACTTACCTTCTCGTACCCCACTTGAGATAGAATATCGGTAAATTCCTTCCCTTCCGGAAATGCTGCCACAGATTCGGGTAGATAGGCATAAGCGCGGCCATCTTTCGAAATTCGCTTTCCAAAAAATGGAATAATGTACTTGGAGTGAAATGCAAAATAGTGCTTCACAGGAAAGCGTTTCGGTTTTGAAAACTCAAGAATTACGATTCGACCACCACTTCGTGTTACCCGAAGCATTTCACCAAGTCCTTTTTCAAGATGTTCAAAGTTTCGGACTCCAAAGGCCACAGTTACCGCATCGAAATAGCCATCCTCAAAAGAAAGATTCTCGGAATCTCCCAATTCCATGCGAACGATGTGATCAACGCCCTTGGCTTTCATTTTAGTTTTTCCAACCTCTAGCATTCCAGCAGAAATGTCTACCCCAACAACTTCTGTTGGCTTTAGTGACAAAGACTGAATCGCAAAATCCCCTGTTCCCGTAGCGATGTCGAGAATGCGTTCAGGGTTGATTTCCTTTAATTTTTTCACTGCTTTGCGTCGCCAAATCTTATCGATGCCTAGAGATAAAAAATGGTTCAAGAAATCATAACGTCCAGAGATGTTATTGAACATTTCGGCCACCTCCTCTTTCTTTGACCGGTCTTGATCGCCATACGGTTTAACTACTTTTCGTTCTTCCATTTTTTGTAATTCGTATTAACTAAACAAGCGTATCCGCCAGAAGTTCCCGACATTCATTCAACAGGTGTGATTTATTTATCGCCACGACACCACTTTCTTCGCAGACCAAACCACCAGCAATGTTCGATATTTCAGCAATTAATTTGATTGGAAAATCAGACACCAAGCACAATGTAGCTACAGAAATGACTGTATCTCCCGCTCCACTCACATCAGCAATATTCCGAATATGAGCCGGTATATGATGCCCCTCACCCTGCGCTTGGATATATACTCCATGCTCTGAAAGCGTTACAAGGGAGATATCATTTTTCAATTCATTTTCCAACTGATTTACAGCCATTTTAAACAATTCACCGTTTTCGGAAAATGAAAAATGAAGTCCTAAGCCTTCTTTCAATTCTTTCAAATTGGGCTTAAACAAAGTAACCCCTTTGTAACTTAAAAAATTATCTTTTTTTGGATCTACGGTTGTTTTTACTCCAAAGTCTCGCGCCATGCGAATGATTTCGGAAATACAGCGCCCCGTGAGCAAACCCTTGTTGTAATCTTCGAAGATGATGCCGTCAACACCTGATATCAGCAAATTCTCCACGCATTCTATGAGCGCAGTTTCTTCTTGTTCGGTAATGGCATCAGTTACTTCAGCATCAATTCGCAGCAAATGTTGGTTATTTCCGATGACTCGGGTCTTTACCGTAGTAATTCGTGATGCGCTGTGAATCAATCCATCCGAAGAAATAGAGGCATTATCCAATAATTGACGCATCAATCGTCCGCTATCGTCATCACCAACCACTGAACAAATGATTGGGTTGGCGCCCAATGCCAAAAGATTAACAGCCACATTTGCAGCACCTCCTAAGCGTTTTTCTTCCTTGTCCAAACTTACAATAGGCACGGGCGCTTCGGGACTTACGCGCGAAACCGTTCCGCGGACATAAGCGTCAATCATCACATCCCCGATCACGAGAATGCGTTTGCCGTTGAAGCGTTCGAACAATTCAGCAATTTTCATGCGTGCAATTTAGATAAGGCAGCTCCAACGCGCTTCATGGCTTCAGTAAGCGTTTCTTCGGAGGCTGCATACGAAATACGGATACATTCAGGCGAACCAAAGGCCTCACCCTGCACCAAGGCCACCAATGCTTCAGAAAGCAGGTACATGCAAAGGTCGTCGCCATTTTTTATGTGCCAATCTCCACAAGATTTGCCATAGAACGAAGACACATCAGGAAAAACATAGAAGGCTCCATCGGGAATATTTGTTTTCACACCAGGCATTTGATTTAGCGCATCAAGCACCAATTGACGTCTATTTTTAAAAGCTGCAATCATATCACTCAAGATCGCAGGGTCAGCTTTCAATGCTGCTATTGCTGCTTTTTGAGTAATTGAACATGGACCAGACGTAAACTGACCTTGCACCTTTGTACACGCGTCGGCAATTTGTTTTGAAGCCCCAATATAACCAAGTCTCCAACCCGTCATTGCCCATGCCTTAGACATTCCATTCACCGTTACGACTTGGTCGTAAACATCTGCAAACTGCGCCAAACTTTCGTGCTTGCCCTCAAAATTGATATGCTCGTAGATTTCATCTGAAATCACTACAATATCCGGATACTTCACCAACACGTCTGCAATTTCACGCAATTCTGCTTTGGAATAGACTGAACCTGTCGGATTGCAAGGCGAAGAGAAAATAATCATCTTCGTTTTCGCGGTAATTGCAGCTTCAAGCGCTTTCCCTGTTATTTTAAAATCATCTTCAATTCCTGCTTGAATCACAATTGAATTTCCTTCTGCAACCTTTACAATTTCCAAATAAGAAACCCAATACGGAGCAGGGATAATCACATCGTCACCAGGGCCAACAATACTCAACACCACATTGGCAATCGATTGTTTCGCTCCAGTTGATGCAACAATTTGATCTTTTGTGTACGTCAATCCATTGTCGCGTTGAAACTTCAAGGCAATCGCATCACGCAAATCATCATAGCCCTGAACAGGCGTATACATCGTGAAATTATTGTTCATGGCCTCCAAAGCTGCATCCTTAATAAACTGAGGCGTAAAAAAATCAGGTTCACCAAGACTTAAAGAAATGATATCC
>CALPWQ020000115.1 GCA_943327315.2 Chitinophaga pinensis | reverse complement strand
TACCAGGCCCATTGGGAAAAGAACGGGTTTACCTTGGCGTTTCGACCTGAAATCATTGCCACCTTGTTCAATTTGGGATTCCATAAAAGCAAGCCGAGCAAACACCCAAAGGTTGGAGGATCAAATTTCAATGTCGCGGAACGGGAGTATACCTTTGGTGGCTTGTGCTATGAGTTCTACTACAGTGGTGAGCTGATGGATTTGTTCCCGTTGACCTCTGAGCCGATTATGCCAGTGGATAAGCTGATTGTACTCAACACCGAGTTGATTAAGCGGAAGCAAGAGGAACTGAAAAGGTCAACTACCGGAGAATTAAATGAATAATGAGTATGCTCCAAGTAGTATTTTAGTGGTTCAAATAACTCGAAGTTGAAGACTGACGTTTCTTTCTGTTTTCTATAAATCAAGCTTTTAACGTATTTTCACGAATGAATCGATCAAATTGTACGTTGGCTTGGGTAATGGGTAAGGAATATACGGGGACTGTTCCACCATACATTTCATCAATCAACTTCTCAATTTGACTAAAAAGTATAGACCTTGTTTGTGCAGTTATAACTGTATTTGTCTGAGTGTGAATCTCTTCATCACGTGCTAGATAAGTCACATTGTTCACGTCTATTGTCGCCTTTGCAACAAGTTGTTTTTTCAGTAGCAAATCTACCAAGCTCCTTGAATCATGACTTTCTTCAAGATAAATAATGACATTTACCATAACAATTCAGCGTGTTTATTTAAATCTTCTGTGGTCTATTCTAGACCTACAAATGTCGTAAGCACTTTTCATTCATTTGCATTTAAAATTAGGCTGCCTCTATAAACGATTTTTATAATGAACATATTAGTAGGCCAAAAAAGTGCAAGACTTAGCTTCGGTGTATCCTCGTTTTGTTGTAACTTTCATTTTTTAAGTTATCTATTCTTATGAAGTTCATTGCTCTAGTTTTCCTGTTGGTTTTTGCTCGTTCCTACGCTCAAGATTCATTGTATTCAAAAGTATTTCACACGAGCAGCATCGACTTGAAGGGTCAGTCTGTTGCATCTTCCGGTGACGGTGGAATGGTCGTCGCAGCGCAATACAATTGGATGCAATCGGCGGTTTTTCGCATCGATTCTTTGGGAAATACCCTTTGGGCAAAAAATTTAGTATCATCAACGGGCGTGGTGCAGTGGGATAATGTGTTAATCAAAACCATTGAAACCTTGATCGATTCGAGCTACATCGTTGCTGGGGAGTGTATCAGTTCGGATGGCACAAAACTACATGCCGTATGTGCCAAAATTTCATCAAATGGTGATACGCTATGGACGCGAACGGTAACAAATCCAAACATGCAATACAGCAGTTATCACTCGGCAGCAGCTACCGTTGATTCGGGTGTTGTATTGGTGGCCAAGACAAGCACTTCCACTTCAGCAGGCTATTTTATTGTAAAATATTCGGCAAACGGCGATCTCCTTTGGTCGAAGGTGGTCGAAGGACTTCCAGTAACAGATGCTCCTTGCGTAATACAATCATTAGCCGACAGCTCGATATTCTTAAGTGTACCGAACAGTGCAAATGAGTGCGCAGTTATGCGGCTGTTATCGGACGGATCCATAGATTGGGCACAGCGATACCCTGATCTTGTTATCCACGACATCGAACGCGTTGATTCTACAGTCGTTTTTTTAGGGCGTTCTAGTACAGAGTGGTTACCCGTATTGATAAAATCATCCATAGATGGATCCATTCATTGGGCAAAGAGTTATACACCAATGTTTAGTGGTGGTGGGCCCATCGATCTATGTGTCCGCCAAGATTCAAGCTTTGTCATTACTTCCGGCGAGCAAGCGTTTATGGGATTTGCGCTTTCAGCTGATCAAAATGGCTTGGGAGAACTGCAGTTGAATTTGGCTTTGGCAACTTTTGCGGTGCTTGAATCCGCACACAATGGTATTTTTCTCGTTGGAAATGGCCCAATGTACGGGGTCAAAGTTGGGTCTTTAATGACCAATTATCACATAGGCGTTGTTCGCGCCGATTCACTGTTGAATACTTCTGATGGTGGACTTTTCAGCTGCAGCTGGGGAGTAAGCTCGACTACTTCAAGTGACTTTCCCATTACCCCATTGTCATTTACCCCTCAATATTCGGGCAATTTGTCCAGTGTAAGTGCTGCATTCCAGTACAACGACTTAGTTCTGAATAGCTACATCGGTTGTGTGGACTTTTTTGGTGGATTGGATGAAAACAGCATCGAAAAGGAACTTACTGTATTCCCGAATCCATCAAATGGGGTGTTTCAGGTAGAGCAAGAGTCGCAGCATACGCTGGAACTGACGATTACCGATGTGAATGGTCGAATCATCCTGCAAAAGTCTATGCAATCCTTGCACAATACGGTTGATTTAAGTGCAGAGCAATCTGGGATTTATTTCTATCATGCCAAGCGCGATGATGGCCAAGTGAAAAGTGGAAAACTTGTTGTACTGCAATAATTTTCAGCTCTGACAAGCGCTCAATCTTGCGCTTTGATGTACCTTTACCTGCAAATCTAAATTCGCCTTTTCATGAAATTCGCAACAAAAGCCATACATGCTGGTGTGCACCCCGATGAATCTACAGGAGCCATCATGACACCCATCTACCAAACGTCAACATACGTGCAAGATGGTGTTGGAAATCACAAAGGATACGAGTATTCACGTACTTTAAATCCAACACGTCATGCGCTAGAGAAGAACATTGCAGCCATTGAAAATGGAAACTTTGGGGCATGTTTTGGATCTGGATTGGCTGCCATTGATTGCGTCATCAAGATGCTTAACCCCGGCGATGAGGTGATCTCCACAAATGACCTTTACGGAGGAAGTTACCGCCTTTTCAAAACGATCTTTGAGAAGTATGGCATCAAGTTTCATTTTGTGGACATGCAACATCCAACGAACGTTGAGTCGCATGTAAATGCAGATACAAAATTGATTTGGGTGGAAACACCTACCAACCCAATGATGAATATTATCGATATCGAAGCAATGGCGACCATCGCGAAAAAAGCAGGAGCCATGTTGTGTGTAGATAACACCTTTGCAACACCATACCTTCAGAATCCTTTGGATTTAGGCGCGGATATCGTCATGCACTCTGTCACGAAATACCTTGGTGGACATTCCGACGTGGTCATGGGTGCCTTGGTGTGCAACGATGAAGAAATCGCAAAAGAAATGTACCGCATTCAGAATTCAACGGGGGCTGTTACTGCACCAATGGATTCTTTCTTGGTGCTTCGCGGAATCAAAACCTTGCATTTGCGCGTGCAACGCCATTGTGAAAACGGAGAGAAATTAGCCAACTTCTTGGTGAAGCACCCGAAAATTGACAAGGTATACTGGCCTGGATTCCCTACACATCCGAACCATGATGTAGCGTGCAAACAAATGCGTGGTTTTGGGGGTATGATTTCATTTACGATGAAAGGAAATCTTCTTGAAGACGCCTTGGAAGTGGTAAAAAAAGTGGAGATTTTTGCTCTAGCAGAATCTTTGGGCGGAGTAGAATCTTTGATCGGTCACCCAGCCACCATGACACATGCCTCCATTCCGAAGGAAGTGCGCGAAAAAACAGGTGTTGTTGATTCCTTGATTCGCCTTTCGGTAGGTATCGAAGATGCGGATGACCTCATTGCCGACTTGACGCAAGCCCTGGGTTAAGTCATATGGCAACAAAAGTGTATGTGACTGGTGCCTCACGCGGTCTCGGGAAAGCGGTGTCTGAAAAGTTTCTGCAGGAAGGATATACTGTTATTGGCATCGGCCGATCGTCTGATATTCATCATAAAAATTACACGTTTCAAACCTGCGACTTATCTCTGACATCGGATGTGAAGAACATTCAGTTTGATGCCGAAAGCGAGGAGATTATCCTCATCAACAACGCTGGTCAGATTGGCAATATTCAGCGAATCAGCGATCAACAAACACCAGATTTTGAGGAAGTATTGCGTGTGAATACCTTGGCGCCGATGTACCTTTCGTGGTCCTGTTTGCACCATTCAACTGGTGCCGTAAAGATTGCGAATATCAGTTCAGGAGCAGCAACGCGAGCCATTCCTTGTTGGGCGGCATACTGTGCATCAAAGGCAGCACTCGATCGCTTTTCGGAAACACTTCAACTGGAAGAAAAAGAAAAAGGAAAAGATGTGCGCATTTGGTCTGTCGCACCAGGAGTTATAGATACAGCCATGCAAGAAAAAATTAGAGCTGCATCGCCGGCTCATTTTTCCAGTTTGGATACCTTTCTTGACCTTAAAAAGAACGATGAATTGACCAGTCCCCAAGTCGCTGCAGATAAGCTTTTTCGATTAATCGTTCACGCAGAAATAAATCGAGTTGTTTGTTCGCTTCGTGAAATCGAATAAAAAAACACAACTGAATAATTCCAAAAAAAGGCCTGTTGCTCTTTTGTTTTTTAGGCAATAAGCAAACCATTATGTAATTTAGAGCGATTTTAAACAAGGATATTTACTTCAAATATTAAAAATGAAAATAGTGAATTCGTGGATTATTGGATGTTTGTTGTTTGCTAGTCAAGCAGTTATTGCTCAAACTACTGCCGTTGATCCTTCAAATTGCCGTGATGGTGAGAAAGTTGAATACTGTGGTCAGCACAAGAAGCTGCAGCAAATGATTCAACAAAATCCAGCATTTGCGCAGTCGCTTTTGGATGATGAGGTACAACGCATCAAGGACCAAAACTCAGGTGTGAGTGTACCTAAAGGAACAGTATATAAAATTCCAGTCGTATTTCACGTTCTTCACAGTGGTGGAATTGAGAACATTAGCGACGAACAAATCTTCAATCAAATGGAAATCTTCAACAGAGATTACCGCCTTCAAAATGTCGATGCAGCCAACGTGCAGTCCGATTTTCAAGGGATGCCTGCAGATGTAGAAATTGAATTCGTGTTGGCGACGATTGCCCCAAATGGTCAATGTTTCAAAGGAATTACACGCACACTTTCATCAATGAGCTATATTGGAGCCGACGGAAATGCACAAGTAGATGCGATTGTTGCAGGGAATGATGTGTATCAAGGACAATGGTCAGGCAGTAAGTACTTGAACATCTTCGTTTGTGGAGAAATTGGCGGTGCAGCTGGATATACCATGAAGCCTTTTGCTGCCGGATTTGGTGGTGAAACCATGTACAACGGAATCTGGATTCTTCACGATTATGTAGGTGCGATTGGAACGAGTTCAACAGGTACAAGTCGTGCTTTGACACATGAAGTAGGTCACTGGTTTAACCTTGACCACACGTGGGGTGGAAACAACAATCCAGGAAATGCATCTAGCTGTAGCACAGACGATGGAGTAACAGATACACCAAATTGCATCGGTGTTACTTCTTGTCTCTTGACCGCAAACACGTGCAATTCAATCAATTCCTATTGGACGTATGATGTACGCGACAACGTAGAAAACTACATGGACTACTCCTATTGTTCTAAAATGTACACCTCAGGACAGGTAACGAAAATGCGAAATGCCTGTACATCATCTACCGGTGGTCGAAACAAACTTTGGACAACAGCAAACCTCACTGCGACGGGAGCCAATGCCCCACTTGTGTTGTGTAAAGCTGAATTTACATCGAACAAAACCTCGGTATGTGTGGGCGATTCAATCGAATTCGCGGATGATTCTTACAACGTAGTAACAGGTTGGTCTTGGACATTCCAAGGCGGTGTTCCAGCAACATCCACAGCCCAAAATCCTGTAGTAACCTACTCCACTCCAGGTCTTTATACGGTAACATTAACAGCAACGGATGGCAGCAACTCAGATTCAGAAACAAAAACGAGCTTTGTTCGCGTGCTTCCAGCATCAGCATCTCTTCCATTCTTAGAAGGTTTCGAAACGTATACGTCATTCGCAGCTCTTGACAACTGGGAGGTGTACAATCCGAACAACAATAATGCTTGGACTATCGAATCTACAACAAGCCATTCAGGTGCGAAATGCGCGAAAGTGGTGAACTTCGGTCAAACAGGATCAAACATCGATGAGTTGATCTCTTCTCCTGTTGATCTTTCAGGTGTTGTTGGTTCGGTAACGCTAAGTTTCCGTTATGCCTACCGCAAGAAAACCACTGCCGACAACGAGTGGTTGAAGGTATTCATCACGAATGACTGCGGAGGCACTTGGTTGCAACGTAAAACATTAGGCGGAAGTTCATTGTCGTCACTGACGAGCACATCATCATGGAAGCCTACGGCAGCAGCAGATTGGACAACAGTTCACATGATCAATATCTTCAGCGATCAGTGGGTTGACAACTTCCGTTACAAATTCCGTTTTGAAGGAAATGGTGGAAATAACTTTTACTTGGATGATATCAACATCTATCAAGGTGGACCATCTGACAATTTAGTGTCAGCAGGATTGGCTGAGGCTGGTTTGATTCAAGACTTGTCGCTCTTCCCGAATCCTACGGAGAATGAATTGAACATTCAGTTCTCGGCATTGAATGCGGAGAAAGCCGTCATCCAATTGAGAGATATTGCCGGAAAAGTGATTCGCACAGAAGAAATCAACGCAGCATCAGGTTCAAACCTTGCGATGCTATCTGTAAAAGAATTGGCAGCAGGCAGTTACTTTATGACCTTGACACTTGGTGATGTACAACAAACGATGCAGTTTGTGGTGAAATAAAAAGGATAAAATGACATGAAGGGTCTTCGAAAGGAGACCCTTTTTTAATGTATGAACTATGAAATTTATCGCAGGAATAACCGCTTTATTTATTGGAGGAATGAGTTTCGCACAACAAGAAAAGTGGTGCGGGACTGATCAAATTCTTCAACAGTTAAAAGCGCAGTACCCCGACTTTGAGCAACGGATGCACCATGGCTTTACGAATGCGGCCAACGGTGAAAGTGAACTGCCAAAATCAACCATCTACCTCCCTGTCGTTGTCCATATCATTCACGACAATGGTGTTGGTAACATCTCTGATCAACAGGTGCTCGATGCCTTGATGATCTTGAACACCGACTACAACCGTCAAAATACTGATGCTACAGCAACACGTAACACCCCAACAGCGCCATTTGCACCGCAAGCAGGAATGATGGATGTGAAATTTCGCTTGGCACAAATTGATCCTGATGGCAACTGCACCAATGGAATCATTCGTGTCAATGCACCTGGACTTACCTACAATGCAGATGATGCATGTAAATATGCGGTAAATGGGGGATCAGACCAATGGCCGATGGACAAGTACATCAACATTTGGGTGGTGAATTCCATCGCAGGGGGTGGAACGGGAATTATCCTGGGTTATGCTTACCTGCCGTATTTTCCCAATGGGGCGAACTATGGCATCTTGATTCGTCACGACTCCTTTGGGACGATTGAAACAGCATCCTTTGCAGATGGACGAACTTTAACCCATGAAATGGGGCATTTACTTGGCTTGCAACACATCTTTGATGCGGGATGGAATGGGTCGAGTGGCTGTCATAACGACGACTGCAATCAGGCCGGTGACTACTGTTGTGATACACCTCCGCAGCAGCAATCCTATTGGGGCTGTCTTACAGCGCTGAATTCCTGCACTGAAGTCCCCTTAAATGACACGTACGGTTTTGATGCCGTCGATCAGATCGAAAATTACATGAGCTACAACTCCTGTCAAAACATGTTTTCGATGGATCAAGTGGGCATCATGGCTCAGAACTTCATCGACATCAACTTTATGGCGGCAATGATCACCCCAGCGAACATCATTGCCACTGGAATCAACAATCCACAAATCCTGTGCAGATCAGATTTTGATGCCTCAAGAACAAGCATGTGTCCAGGTGACTCCGTACTTTTCAATGACCGAAGTTTCCATAACCCAAGTTCTTGGAACTGGAGTGTTACACCAGGTATTCAAGGGACGGATTGGGATTTCTGCGCTGGGACTACAAGTTCAATACAAAATCCGTCGATTCGTTTTTATACGCCAGGAGATTACACAATTACTTTAACCGTTAGCGATGGAACAAATACGGCGATGGAAGTAAAACCCTCCTTTATAAAGGTTCTTCCGAGTGCGCAAGCATTGCCATTCTGGGAAGGATTTGAATCCATTACCGACCTTGCAAATGAACCATTTTGGACCATCAACAATCCAGTAGAAAACAATGGATTTGAAATCGAGCCCGGCGCAGCATTAACAGGCAATCAATCCACACGGTTGCTGAATTTCAATGAAGCAGGTAACAATGTCGATGAGTTAATTTCATCTTCGGTCGATTTATCCTCCATTCCTTCCACAGGCACCGTGACCTTAAGTTTTCGCTATGCCTACCGCAAGCGCAATCTGTCTACCGATGAATGGTTGAAAGTGTACATTAGCAAAAACTGCGGAGACGATTGGGTACAAAGAAGAACCATACATGGAGACATTTTATCCCCTTTTGTGGCAACATCCCAATGGACACCAACCTTTCCGAGCGATTGGGTTACCGTCCACATGACCAATATCACCTCCGACTATTTCGTAGAGAACTTCCGTTTTAAATTCCGTTTTGAAGGAAACAATGGAAACAACTTCTTCATCGACGACATCAACATTTATCCTGGAGCTCCTTCGGATGAATTGGTTTTGGGCATAACTGATGAATTGGGTCTAGCAGAACTTTCGCTGTATCCAAACCCAGCAGAAAACGAAGCCAACGTGCGCTTTACCTTGCCTTCGGCTACTCGATTGTCCTTTGATGTCTTTGATTTAAGTGGTAAAGTGATTTCACATTCCACGATCAATGGTGCTGCAGGGATCAATATTGTTACTATTCCAACAAGCAATTTAGCAAGTGGGGCATATCAATTGCGCATTAGCGATGGGTTAGGCAACAAGGTGTTGCCCTTGGTGGTGAGGTAAAAATTCTTTTTCCCCTTTAGGAGGGCGAGTAAATATCCAACTTGTTTAAGGATTTACAAGAGATAATCGAAGTGTGAAGTTGAGTCCCGAAGTATCGGGACAAGTTGTGATAACGAAGAAAAACAGAGTAGAGTTTCAGCGCTCTTCACTCTCACTCACACTCTGTTTTGTGGCGTAAGGGGGAGGATAATCATCAACTTAAATCAGCGAAAATCCCTATCTTCATTCCCTCATGTCAGACACGCGCCAAATTTTCACGCTGAAGCAAGTGGTTTCCTCCATTCGAAAGACCTTGGAGGAACGCTACCAACAGTTGTATTGGGTGAAGGCGGAGATGCATAAACTCAATCGCTTTCCAAGTGGACACGCCTTTCCTGAGTTGGTGCAGAAGGAAGATGATCGTATTGTGGCGCAGATAGGTGCAACCATTTGGAGTCAAAATTTGCAACGCATCCAAAAGCAATTTGCTGAGGTTGTGAAAGAGCCCTTAAAGGAGGGCACTACCCTTCTGATGCAAGTAAAAATCGTGTTTCATGAAACCTATGGACTCAGTTTACAAGTCCTTGATATCGACCCGAGTTATTCCTTGGGGGAACTGCAAAAGGAGCGTCAGGAAACCTTAAAAAAACTTCAAGCGGAGGGCATTCTGAATAAAAACCAATTCCTCGATTTTCCCTTATTGCCCAAGCGTGTTGCTGTCATTTCTGCCGACCAAAGCAAGGGGCTTTCGGACTTCATGCAGGTATTGGAT
>CALPWQ020000114.1 GCA_943327315.2 Chitinophaga pinensis | reverse complement strand
GAGGGGCAAGGGGTGGTTTATACATGCTTCCTAAGCTATAACGCAGGTGTCAATACTAGAGAAGTTCACTAAAATTTGCTTTTGATATTCCGCCCCAGCGGCTTTCCCCAGCGGAGGTGAGCGAACAAAACCTGAACATAATTCAAAATGACCAAAAGTACACTGTGCAATTTAGATAAAACATAAAGGTGGTTTTAGTCGGACAACAATGGTTACAAATTACAAATTACCATCAAGTCTTATCGTCTTAATATCTAAAGGTCCTTTGTCTCTTGTCTTTTATCCAAACGCGTAGCTTGATGGCGAAGCAACATATCTAATAGAACAATAGCAGCCATCGACTCAACAATAGGCACTGCCCTAGGCACCACACAGGCATCGTGTCGGCCTTTTCCTTGAACAGTGCTTTCCTCTCCTGAGACAGTAATTGTTTCTTGTTCAAGTGCAATCGTTGCTACAGGTTTGAATGCGACTCGAAACAAAATGGGCATTCCATTGGAAATCCCTCCCTGAATGCCTCCGCTCGAATTTGTTCGAGTGCTTCCATCCACATTGAAAATATCGTTGTGTGCAGATCCACGCATGTCAACAGCGGAAAAACCACTGCCAAATTCAACGCCTTTAACCGCATTGATGGACAACATCGCTTTACCCAATTCAGCATGCAACTTATCAAACACGGGCTCTCCCAATCCTTTAGGGACATTTACAACCATACACCGAATGCAGCCTCCGATCGTGTCGCCCTCGCTTCGTACTTCACGAATAAGCGCTTCCATTTCTTTTGCCTTTTCTGCATCGGGACAACGTACCGGGTTTGACTCAATGGCGTCGTGCAGGAAAAATGCAGAATCCACTAGCCGAATTGATCCAATCTGATCGACATAGGTGGAAAATTCAATGCCGAATGTGTTGAGAATTTGCTTTGCAATTGATCCCGCGACCACCCGACATGCCGTTTCACGGGCACTTGAACGTCCTCCTCCTCTGTAATCGCGAATGCCGTATTTTTCTTGGTAGGTATAATCGGCATGTGAAGGACGAAAAACATCTTTCATCTCTGCATAATCTCCCGATTTATGGTCTTGATTCCGAATGATAAAACCAATGGGCGTACCTGTCGTTTTTCCCTCAAAAAATCCGGATAAAAATTCAACCGTATCAGATTCTTTTCGCTGTGTTACGATGGCAGATTGCCCTGGTTTTCTTCGGTCGAGTTCTTCTTGAACGCGTTCAATACTGATTTTCATTCCAGAAGGTACCCCATCTATCACACCGCCTATTGCAGCGCCATGAGATTCACCATAGGTGGTGAGTTTGAAAATAGTACCAAATGTTGATCCTGCCATGCTGCAATAATAGGCAATTCGAATGAATTGAACACACCTACCGACTTACTTCACAGCAGCAGCATCTTCAATGGCGCCAATCAAAACATCGTTTTCTTGCATAAAGGCATGGTCGAGAACGGACTTGCCAAAACTATCCAGTTGATTGAGGTTTGTACCGTGTTGAATGAGCAATTTGGCGATTTCATTTTGTTCGAAGGTTACCGCAAAAAATAGGGCGTTGGCATTGTTGAGATTCAATGCATTCGGATTGGCATTGTACATCAAAAGTAATTCACACAGGGAATAATGTCCTTGGAATGTGGCGCCCATCAACGCTGTGTTGCCCGAGTAATCTTTGAGGTCAGTTTGTGCACCTTTGCGCAATAGATATTCTGCAGCATCAAAATTGCCAAGATAAACGGCGAGTATCAGTGGCGTAAATCCTTTGATGTCGTATTCATTGATGTCGCTTCCTGCTTTTAAACATGTTTGAATTGCAGTCGTGTCATTTTTGCGTACGGCGGTGAAAATGTCTTCTTGGGAGAAGGAAAAAGTAGTCATTGCCACAAAGGCAATGGTGATGAATGGTTTCATGGTATTCTGTATTAAATGGTTACGTGTTCACCCCTGATTTAATCATTTCATGAGCAAATCAATAAGGGAACTGCAAAGTAACGCAATGAATGCAGTCAATAAAATGAGATACGTTTTGATTTAATCAAATTGCATCCATTTTCTTGAAAAAATTAGTGGCAAATGGCCTGTTCGGTGGCATTCAAGATCACACGCACTTCATCCAAGGTAGGTGCTTCTGCATAGGTACGCAATACAGGCTCAGTTCCAGATGGACGAATCATTACCCAACGGTCATCATCAAAGAAATACTTGAATCCATCGGTAGTTTTCACATCTCGAACGTTATAAGGACCAAACGACTTGTAGTTGTCGGACTTGCAATTGGCGATGATGCGTTGTTTCAACTCTTCCGTAATGTGAAGGTCATTGCGTTCAAACTTGAATTCTCCAACAATTTCGTACACTTCATCGATCAATTCATCCAATGTTTTGCCTGATTTTGCCATAAATTCCCAGATAATCATTCCCATCCAAATGCCATCGCGCTCTGGAATATGACCTTTTACAGCAATACCTCCTGATTCCTCACCACCAATCAATACATCATCTTCAACCATGATGGCCGCGATGTCTTTGAACCCAATTTTTGTGGTAATCAATTCAAACCCATAATGTGCGGCCATGCGTTCAACACGAGGCGTTACCGAGAAGGCAATGACAACTTTACCAGTCATCTTCTTGTACTTCGCCATGTAATGGATCAGCAATAGAATGATGTGGTGCGAATCGACAAATTCACCCTTGCCATTGTACAGACCAATTCGATCGGCATCGCCATCCGTTGCCAAGGCGCAATCGATGTTTCCTTTTTCTTTGATGTATGCCTCGAGTTCTTGCAGGTTCTTCGCAATCGGCTCGGGTGCTTGCCCCATAAACGACGGGTTATAGTCGCAATGCAAGAACTGTGTATTCGGTAATATGCGTTTCAAGGCGCGTTGACCAGCACCATACATGGCATCATACACGAGATTCATTCCTGAATTTTCTATGGCATCAATGTCAAAATGTGCTTTGACGTGATCTACATAGCGAGTTTCTAAGTCGACAATTTCCAATTGACCAGCAGCAATCGCACTTTCTAAATCAATGGCCGAATAATCAACAGGACAAACATCCGGAATAATGTCTTCCACCTCTTGCACATGCCATGGCGCCAAAGGTCCTCCGAAGAATGCTTTCAGTTTAAATCCATTGTAGGATGGGGGATTGTGACTTGCGGTAATGATGACACCAATTTCACAGTTAAGTTGATTGGCACCAAGAGAAATCATTGGGGTTGACACAAATCCTCGTGCTAATTTCACGCGGATACCTTGTGATAGCAATACTTTGGTTGTCGTTTCAGCGAACAATTCACCTGCAAAACGGCAGTCATGTCCGACTACAACGCATGGATTTTCGTAGCGTTGTTTCATCCATTCTCCAGTAGCGAAAGTCACACGCGCGACATTTTCAACTGTAAAATCATTAGCGATGATCGCGCGCCATCCGTCTGTTCCGAATTTGATTTTTTGTGCCAAAGTAGTTCAATTTTATGAGGGCAAAGATAGTGAAAAGTAGGTGGGAATGAAAGTTGTCACTTGATTGAAATTCGACATTGAACCAGATGTTATTTGATGAATTTCTTTGGGTATTGCGTTTTGCTATGTATATATGGAAGAATGACGCCAACATTCTGAAATAAAAAGCTTTACTTTTATAATCGATATATCATTTGTTTTTGAATCATTTCATGCGCTATTTATGAGACTTAATTTATTAGGATTATTGAGGATAATACCAATTGCTGCGTTACTTTTTTGTACCATTTCTTGCTCAAACGGCAATGCGGCAGAAAGTGAAGGTAAACTGGTGTCACCCGAAGATTCAATTCGCAAGGTGCAACTGGTGGAAGGACCAAACTTCAAGGAGCTTAAGCTGGTGAAGGTGATTCAAAGTAGGACAATGGCGCCGAAAGATCCATTAGCTGTCTATGAACCAGCGGTTAATTCACCAAAGTCAGTTACCTACACCAAGGATGGATCTAAGTTCTATGTCAATTCATTGGAGGGATATACCACCATTGTTTTTGATTCGAAAACCTTGGAGAAATTGAAAGAAATTCGTCATGAATTCAATGAGTCGAACAATTCACTATTTAAAGACAATGTCAATACTGCGTTTGATTATAAATTTAAGCAAGAGCGCAAGGAATACAATCACTTTTTGGGAAAGCCTGTTGAAAGTTGTTTGTCGCACAATGGAAAATACCTTTGGGTAACCTATTACCGACGCAATTGGGATCCAAAGGCAGAATCTCCGTCAGCCATTGCCATCATTGACACAGAAACAGATGAAATCGTCCGTGTCATGCCTTCAGGTCCACTGCCAAAAATGATTACCTGCTCATCCGATAACAAATACATCGCCGTAACCCATTGGGGCGACAATACGGTTGGATTGATCGATGTTTCCGGGGAAAATCCAATGGAATTCACTTACGTGGCGCACATCGTGGTGGACAAGCGACTAGAAATGGATTTTTCTGCCGACTCAGACCGTGACTCTGATTGCGGAAATTGCTTGAGAGGCACCGTATTTACCCCAGATAACAACAAACTTTTGATTGCTAAAATGGGTGGTGAGGGAATCGCAGTGATTGATATGGATAGTCGTGCTTACATCGGAACGATAACAGGTGCGTATGCAAATCTCCGCCATTTGGTGATTAATAATGGATACCTGATGATGAGTTCGAATAGATTTGGAGTGGTTCAAAAAGCAAAACTGGAGAATATCTTCGCCCAAGGATTTGATGACAATGCCAAGCTTGTTTTCAAGAAATGGGAAACTGTAACGGTTGGTCCTGGAGCTCGAACCATTGACGTGACAGATGATGGCAAGTATATCTTTGCTTGCGTCAATGATGCGTATAAAGTGGTTGTGATTGATGCGAAGACCATGACAAAAATTGCCGAGGTAGATGCTGCAAAATTCCCGGTAGGAATGGCCCTTTCACCTGATGGCAAACAGTTGGTTACGACTTCTCAAGGTAAAGATTCTGTGCCGAATACAGGAAATACAGTGATGGTGTTTGAGGTGGTGTATAAGGAGAATTAAGAATGAAAAATTAAGAATGAAAAATGAAGAGTTAATAATGAAAGATACCAGATTGATTCACCCTTTAGCGAAATACACCACACTGTTCACCTTTCTCATTGCCTTGTTGATTCTATTGGCCTTTGTGTTTACAGGTGATATGCACTATGCGTTTTTGGGGATGTATTATTTTTTAGGCGCATTAGGCATCAATCTCGTTATTGTCGTTATTCTGACATTTATTGGTGAAAGAGGAATTAGCGGCAAAGGTATTGGGCTTTTATTTTTAAATATTCCTACGGCAATAGGTTTTTTTGCAGTTGCGATTTATTTCACCGGCATCATGCGCGTGACATTCGTCAATGACTCTGGAGAAAATATTCGAAACATTCACATTTCAGGTTGTGAAAAGGAACACATCGAAGTACTCGAAAATGGAGATTCGGAAACTGTTTGGATCGATATTGAGCACGATTGTCAGATTGATATGACTTACACCACAAAAAAAGGAAAGCGAAAATCAGAAGTCGTTATGGGTTATGTAACCAATGGAATGGGACAAAAATACGTGCACCATATCGGCAAAAGTGAATACGAAAACATAAACTACTGAAATGAGTTTCAAAAACCCCCAGGTAGATGATTTCCTAGACAAGGCGAAAAAGTGGCAAGCAGAAATGACCCTTCTTCGTGAGCTTGTGCTCGAATGCGATTTGACGGAAGAATTCAAATGGCGTCAACCGTGTTATACATTTAACGGGAAGAATGTTTTGTTCGTTAGTGCTTTCAAAGACTCTTGCGTTCTTGCCTTTTTCAAAGGAGCCTTACTGGCTGACCCATCAACAATCCTTACTCGCGCAGGTGAAAATACGCAGGGAATGCGGATGATTCGATTTACGAATTGTGAACAGGTAAAAGCACTTCGAACTGAAATTAAACAATACATCTTCGAGGCCATCGAAATCGAAAAGGCAGGATTGAAAGTGTCTAAAACGGATGTGGCTTCACCGGCTTATCCAGCGGAATTGGTGGAGGTCTTTGATAAAAACACTGAACTTCAGGGGGCATTTGAGAAACTCACACCGGGAAGACAACGTGCGTATATTCTGCATTTTTCTTCTGCAAAACAGGCAGAAACACGTTTGTCACGCATCGAAAAGTTAATCCCGCGCATACTGAACGGCAAAGGAATTGACGATTGTATCTGTGGATTGTCGAAACGAATGCCGTCGTGTGATGGTTCGCATAAGTTTTTGAACAAAGAGTAGATTCTTTTTAAACTTACCATCTATGTAACAATCATCACACTTGTTCTGAGGATAATACCTTAATATCGCACTTTAAAACAAAATAGTATGTTCAAGGCAATCATTTCATTCTCGGTATTTACGTTGGTTTATTCCATGCTAGCGGCTCAGGTAGCACCTTTCAATGTGTCATTGGAACCTATGAATATTCCCAATCTAGGTGGGATTCAAGCGTATGCTTTTGGGCAACACAATGGAAAATGGTTGATTGTTGGAGGTCGCTTAGATGGATTACATCGACGACAACCTTTTGCAGCGTTTGATGTTGCAGGAAATAACAATCAACTTATCGTCATCGATCCTGTAACAGCTCAAAAATGGTCAGCCCCAATATCGTCATTGTCGGTCAATTTACAAGAGCAATTGAGTTCAACCAATATGGAGTTTTATCAAGAAGGAATTTACCTATATGTGCTTGGTGGATATGGATTTACTGCAGTCACTTCGGCACGTAAGACCTTTGAAAATTTGACTGCGATAGATGTTCCATCGACGATCGATGCTGTAATCAATGGCACCACCATCACACCTTTTTTTCGTCAAGTTTTCGATAATGAATTTGCGGTGACGGGTGGTCATTTGAAGAAAATCAACTCAACATTTTATTTAGTGGGTGGGAATCGCTTTGATGGAAACTACAATCCAATGGGAAACCAAACCTATACTCAGGTCTATACCGATGCCATACGGAAGTTTACGCTGTATGACGACGGAACAAACTTGACCATCACGCATTTACCAACAATCACTGATGCAACAAATCTCCACAGGAGGGATTACAATGCGGTATCTCAAATTCTGCCTACAGGGGAGCAGGGAATAACAGTGTTTTCAGGAGTTTTTCAACCAACTATTGATTTGCCATTTCTCAATTGTGTAAATATCGATAGTGCCAATTACAGTGTGAATAATGCCTTTCAACAATATTACAATCATTACCATTGTGCAGTTTTGCCTCTCTATTCCCTTGCCAATAATCAAATGCATACCGTATTTTTCGGAGGAATTGCTCAGTATTACGATAGTTCTGGGGTTCTTGTTCAGGACAATAATGTTCCGTTCGTAAAAACGATTGCGCGGGTCAGTCGCGATGCATCTGGAGCAATGGCTGAATACAAATTGCCCATAGAAATGCCAAGTTTATTGGGTACTGGAGCAGAGTTTATACCAGTTTTAGATGTGCCTCAATACCCAAATGAAGTCTTTAAATTGGATGAATTAACAGCTGATAGTACCATGGTGGGATACATTTATGGTGGAATAAGCAGTACTGCAGCAAATATCTTTTTCACAAATACAGGAACGCAAAGTAGTGCCAGTAGTCAGATTTTTAAAGTCTATGTCGTGAAGAATACAGGATTGGGAGTTCACGAGTTGAATGAACAGAGCAATGGGATGTTGAAAATACAAGTTTACCCAAATCCCAATGATGGACGATTTGTAGTGAAGTTTCACCTTGACAACATCGAGAATGTACGCATAACCCTGCGCAATATGGAGGGTAAAGTGCTTGAGGAGCGCGTTCTTACGGATGTGAAAATAGGTGAAAACACCTTTCAACGTAAAGTTCGCGGGTTGGAATATGGTGGAATTTATTTCATCACTGTCGAGACTTCAACAGACAAGGTCACTCAAAAGATCATTATCGAGGACTAAGTAAATTCTTTATGAAGTCGAGGGCTATATCAAAGGTTTATGCGCTGTGCTTCTTAGGGAAGTGTATCTTTGAGTGAACATTTTCGCAAAGACGAATGAGCGAGCATAAACTTCCTAAACTTCCACCAAAAAAATACCAGCCAAGTGGATTGACAATTCTCTACGAAGACCAAGAAATCATCGTAGTAGACAAGGCACCGGGCTTGTTGACGATTGGAACAGATCGTGAAAAGGAACGCACCGCGCATTTTTTGCTCAATGAGTATGTCATGAAAGGAAATTCGCGTTCAAAAAACCGCGTTTTTATTGTGCATCGCTTGGACCGCGAAACGTCTGGAATTTTAGTGTTTGCGAAGAATGAACAGTCCAAGGCCTTTTTGCAAGAAAACTGGAAAGATTTTGGTAAAAAATACCTCGCTGTTGTTCATGGAAAACTAAAGTACAAGCAGGGTGAATACACCTCCTACTTGATGGAGAACAAGGCCTTAAGGGTGTATTCTACAAAAGATACGGTTGCAGGCAAGTTGGCTCGCACTGGATTTAAAGTACTGAAAGAAACGGAAGAACTCAGTTTGTTAGAAATCGAATTGTTCACGGGGAGGAAACACCAGATCAGGGTGCATTTATCGGAAAAAGGCAATGCAGTGTTGGGAGATAAGGTTTATGGAACTGCGGAAAAAGGTCCTCAACGCTTGGCGCTTCATTCTTTCTCGCTGCGCATCATGCATCCTTTTAAAAAGAAGGAAATGACTTTCGAAACTGTCGTGCCCACTTATTTTGAAGGACTTTTCAAGTAATCACTTTTTTTTCGTGATGTCCGTCATGGTTTAAGAACAATGAATGTGTGAATTTTACCACATACAATTCATTTAAACCACTCCTCATGAAACAAAATATTCAATGCATCGATGCCTGTTTGGCGTGTGTGATTTCTTGTGAAATGTCCATTACAGATTGCATTTCTTCTGGAAATCGCGAATGCATCTTGCTCTGCCGTGATTGCGCGGATATGTGTGCGCTGTGTGCGCGCTTTGATGCTCGAAAATCAAGGTTTAGTCACGACCTTCATCTGCTATGTGCCTCAATTTGTGAGGAATGTGCAATAGAATGTGCGAAACATGCAGCACATCATGAAAGTTGTGCCCGATGTGCGGAAAATTGCAAGGCATGTGCAACTACTTGCAGAGCAATGGCGAACGAAACGTTATAGTATTTTATTTCGAAAATTCGCGAATGGTCTTTTCGATGATGGCCACACATTCCAATAATTCACTTTCTGTCATTACCAAGGGCGGCGCAAAACGAATGATGTTTCCATGTGTAGGTTTAGCCAGCAATCCATTGTGCATCAAGGCAACGCATAGGTTCCATGCCGTTGAACTATCAGGGGTGTCATTGACAATGATTGCATTCAACAGTCCTTTACCACGTACCTGAACAATGAGGTCCGAAGAGTCAATGATGCGCTGCATTTCGTTGCGGAAAATGACTCCCAAGCGACGCGCATTCAGCATCAATTGTTCGTCTTCAACCACTTCGAGGGCTGCCATGGCCACTTTTGCTGCCAAAGGATTTCCACCAAAAGTAGACCCATGCTGACCAGGTTTAATGACCATCATGATTTCATCGTCAGCGAGCACAGCTGAAACAGGATAAACACCTCCGGAGAGCGCTTTTCCGAGAATTAAAAGATCTGCCTTCACCGATGTCGCCTGACGCTCACAACGTTTTTCGCAGGTACAATCGCCACATGTAGCTAAAATGCTTCCTGTTCGGGCAATACCTGTTTG
>CALPWQ020000113.1 GCA_943327315.2 Chitinophaga pinensis | reverse complement strand
TTAATCTCTTGAAATCTTAGTGTCTTAAAATCTAATTACGAATTACGAGTTTGGTGGGTGAGGTTCTCGAAGTCACGAGCCACGAAGAACGATTAAGTCTTAATCTCTTGAAATCTTAGTGTCTTAAAATCTATTGCTTCTTCAACAAAGCCTCGTACCGCGTAATCCAATCTTGGGGCGTCATTTTTTTTGCAAGTTCCCCCATCAATTCAACGGGAATCAATTCTGTTTTCTTGAACCGAATGCAGCTTTTGCCCATGTCGAGTTTCAACTTCGCAACCTTACTAAATTCGGACGTAAACCATTCCATAAGGTCTGGATTGACATAAATTCCCATATGGTACACCGAGATAAAGTTCTTTTGTGAGGCCATCGCGAGAAAGGGCAAAGGCAACTTTGGATCGCAGTGGTACCCGGCTGGATAGGTGCTTTTAGGAATTACCCACCCAATCATGTTATAACTGATGGTCTCCTCAAATCCTTCCGGCAGGTTGTTGCGAATCGCATCAAACAAACGGATGAAATGATCTTTGCGCTCTTCCGGAACTTGGTTTATATAAGCTTGAACTTGCTCGGTAATCATGGGTAGTGTTTTAATGTTGAATGAGTGTGCCATCTCCATCAGATCCTGTGTCGACGAGTTCTGTAGGATTTCCCCAAAGGTGTATATTTCCTGTTCCTCCAATGCGGTAATGCAGAAATTGGGTAACGGTGGCCGAGATCTCTCCTTTTGATTTGTTCTCTAATGTGGCAATATCTGCAGTCAAATTCTTTGCGTCAACCGCCATGAGTGCAACTGACCAGATTTTCAATTCATGCACTGCGCCGCTAAGAGTGAGCTTTCCACCACAAGGGAAATTGTTCCAAAAATAAAAGGAGTTGCAATTGATATCCAAGGTCGCCTGATTTAATTTTGAGGTCATGACAATGCCTATTTCATTTCCCGTGAGGGTGTTTAATGTTTGAATATTTGAGGTTTCACCGGCGTTGATGCGCGACAGACCATTTGTTGTAATCGTCAATTTAATGCGATTGTTCGATGGATACAGCCATTTCCCATTAAAATCATTGTACACATTCAAGGTGTTGTTTGATGATTCAACGCGCACTTTCTCTATGATTTTGGGATTGCCTTCGATGGTGATGTGGTTGCTGTCCCCTTGAATGAGATATACATCGAAAACACTATTAATGGTCAAGGTGTCAAACTCAGATACTGATACTTGCAGCGTTTCCGTTTTCTTCTCCTTCGTACATTGAGCGAATAGCATGAGAAGGACCGTTAGTAAAATGAAGTGTGATTTCATGCCTTTTTTCTTAAAAAATAATAGCCAAATCCAAGTTCAGGATAGTCCAAAATATGCAAATGACTTTTCATGGAAATGCTCATCATCCAATGAGGATTGATTTTCCATCTTAAAATTGCTCGGTTGTAAATCCGCTTCCCATTCACCTTATCTACCAGCCCAATATAATATCCTTCTTGAAGAATAAAACTAAATCGCTCAAATACCACTTCTTGTGAGAGGTGTATTCCAGTTCTAAAATCATCGGTTTTGCTGTAACCATACTCATTGTTGGCAGCCATCTCTATTTCGGTGGAAGAGTCATAGAAAAGGTCGAGTCCAGCCCCAAAATGGAATTTACGCTTTAAGTGGTATTTGTATTCTGCTGAAATGGAGGAAGTAAAGTAAACATCGGTTTGAAGAGCGCGTGTGTGCTTACCTCCAAGCGCATAGATAAATGCAAATTCATGTGCCGCTTGGTGCGCTTTCATTTCGTGTTCAATGAACGGGAGTTTTTCCCTCAACCGGTAATTGATTCCTGCATGCGCTGTGAAAAGATTGATGCCGAGGTTGGGTTCCGCCATGTTGGCATTGGAAAAATGAATGAATGAAAGTCCTGCATTGATGCGTAAGTGCTTGCTGATGTCGTAATGGGTAGAAAGTTTCAGGTTGAAATGTATGTTAAAATGTGAACCTATTGAAACGTTTTGGTAGTTGTTTACCAAGTCAAATTTCTTAGTGGCATAGCCCGCTCCAAAGCCAAATGTGGTGGAAAACTGAAACTTATCTTTTCGGATGAGCGGTGTTTGAATGTAGGGATAGAGGGCGACTTCGTGTCCAAAAACCGCATCATTACCCAGAGAGGTGGTGAATAAGCTGAAGCCAAATTCTGGATATCGGTACAATTGTTCCCAAAAATTTCTGCCTCGTGAGGCTTTATGAAGACTAATCTCAATGCCTTGAATAGGTTTTTCAACCAAATAATTAAAATTCTGGTATTCAGGAAGAACGAAGCCAAAATGGGCATCTGCCCGAACATCCCAAGTATTTTTCTGTCCATACGAAGGATGCCAAAACATAAGCATACTGATGAGTGTCACCCAAACGAAAGAAATGTGATAGTAGTTCAATGTATATCTCTTGCTAACATTCATTACACAAGTTCTTTTATCGCCTTTGCTGTGCCAATCTTCATGGTGATGAAGTCCTTTACGATTTTTGGACTGCGTGCTGGAGAGTATTCACGTCCATAAAAAATGATTTGCAGGTGCAATTTATTCCATTTTTCTTTTGGAAAGAGTTTTTTTGCGTCGCGTTCGGTTTCTTCCACATTTTTTCCTGAGGTGATTCCCCAACGTGTAAGCAAGCGATGGATGTGCGTATCCACAGGAAATGCAGGGACCCCAAATGCTTGTGCCATAACAACAGATGCTGTTTTATGGCCCACACCAGGAAAAGCTTCGAGATCTTCAAACGACTGAGGCACTTCACCTTGATGCTTGTCCAATAGCATATGTGAAAGCTGATAAATAGCTTCCGATTTTCGAGGAGAAAGTCCACATGGACGTATAATCGCTCGGATTTCTTCCACGCTTAGCGTAATCATATCCGCAGGGTTGTTCGCTCGTGCAAAAAGGGCAGGTGTAATTTTGTTGACACGCTCATCCGTGCATTGCGCTGAGAGTAAAACGGAAATGAGTAGGGTATAGGCATCGCTGTGATCCAATGGGACAGGTGTTTCTGGGTACAAGCGTTCCAATTCGTCAATGATATACTGCGCTTTTTCTTTTTTCGTCATGGAGAATAAATCCTGTGTTGTACTTTTGATCTGTGAGTGATAAAAATACGGACTTTCCGCAATACCGAAAACTACCAAACAATAAGGCCTTTTACCGGATCAACAGCAATCGTGATTTTGATGAGGTGCAAGTGCTTGGATCTAAGGTCTTGTTCTATCATCACGACGCGAAGCAATACCCTGAAATTCTGCGTATTATGTCGATGATGGATTGCGAAGAACCTTTTGTTTATGCAGAATCGAATGAGTTCGATGGGTACAATGAGCGCAAGTAACTGACATCAAAAAGGCATTAAAATCTCTGATGTTATTGTTTGGAAGTTCGGAATGTTTCGCCGTATCTTTAATAGATGAACCACTTTTCTATAATTGCGCGCGTAATTACACCTTTTTTCTTGCATTCTATTTTTGCACAGCCCGAACCAATCGTCGGAGCTCGACTTGTCGCTTGTGGCGCTGCACATGTTGCTCTATCAGACCCATGGGCTTTTCAATCCAATCCAGGCGCCTTAGCCTCGCTTGCTCAAACAACAATTTCAGCCACCTATCAATCAAGGTTTTTACTAAAAGAAATGCAATCGCAAGGCCTTGTCTTCGTTCAGCCAATTCAACGAGGGGTATTTTCTTTCGGAGGATCCATGCATGGGAATGAGCTTCTTAGATCCCTTCGTGGAGGGCTAGGATACAGCATGAAATTGTCTGAGAAATTTTACGCGGGCCTTCAATTCAATTACAACAGAATAGCCCTCGCAGAGAATTATGGAACGCAATCAACAATTACAGCCGAATGTGGGGTATTTATCTCGCTAACAGAAAATTGGAGGTTGGGCGCGAGTGTGTTTAACCTTGGTCGTGCGAAGTTGTCTGATTTTCAGGATGAACGATTGGCTACTCAACTGCGCTTGGGAACAAGTATATCATTGTCTAAATTGGTGTTATTGTGCTTTGAAGCTCAAAAAGACGTGGAGCATCCTTTGAGGATAAAAGCAGGGGTGGAGTATCTTCCCAATAAGTCAATTGCCATTCGAGCAGGCTGCAAGCTTAATCCATTGGAAATTAGCTCCGGTTTTGGATGCATATGGCCTGCCTTTCAATTGGATTTGGCGACGCAGTACCATCAATTTCTCGGATGGACTCCCCAAGTGACCTTTACGTTTCGAACCAAAGAGAAGTCAAAATGAAGAGAAGATTGTATAGCGCTCTGCTCTTTTTGTTCGGTGCCTACCTAGCCTTTGGACAAGATCAATCTGAGCTCATTCAACAGCGAATTGAATTTATTTCAGAGCATATTGAATCTGAAACACTTGATTTCTCTTACCTCACAGAACTCTTGAATGATTATGTTGAACACCCAATGAATCTCAATGCGGTGGAAGAGGGTGAGTTGCAAGCGATTTTCTTATTGTCCGATTTTCAAATCAATGCCTTCCTTCTGCATAGAAGACTTTTCGGGAAATTCATGACAATCTATGAACTACAGAGCATCGATTTTTGGGACCAGGAAACGATTGACCGTGTTCTCCCTTTTGTTCGCATAGATGATAAACTGGATCAATTGCACCTTTCGGTAAAGGAGGCAATAATACAGGGCGGTTATGATGCAACTTTTCGCTACCAAACAATCCCTCAGAATAAACAGGGTTACACAGAAGTAAGTGATTCCCTTTTGAATGCAAGCAATATGTATTACCACGGAAACAAAGGCCATTATTACACACGCGTCAACTATGCCTATCGAACAAATCTCAGCGCGGGAATTACGGCTGAAAAAGATCCTGGAGAAGCATTTTTTCATGGCGCACAAAAAAACGGCTTCGATTATTACTCGGCGCACGCTTTCTATCAAGGCGGGAAATACCTTAAGTCGTTTGCTCTAGGTGACTATCAGGTACAGTTCGGACAAGGGCTTAACTTCTGGACGGGTTATGCCTTCAATAAGTCGGCTGATGCCATGTCCATCAAGAAAACAGCGCAGTCATTGCGACCATTTAAATCCACGGATGAATCTCGGTTTCTTCGCGGCGCTGCGGTTCATTTGGGCTTTGGCGCATGGAGTATATTGACGTTTGCATCGATGAAGAAGATAGATGCCAAACTTGAGATGGATTCAACAAATGGAGTGTTTTCATTTGCCTCAGGCACAGAGCTGACTGGTTTGCATCGCACGAATGCTGAAATTTCTCACCGGAATACGTTGAAGGAAACCATTGCAGGCACGTCGGTTCGTGTTCAACTGCGACGAATTCAACTTGGTGTCCATGCGGTCTATCAAGGATATGATCAGCCAGTATTGAAAGATACATTGCCCTACAATCAATTTGATTTTCGAGGTGATCGCGTGTTAACAGGGAGCATGGATTACAGCATCCTGTATAAGAATACCCACTTTTTCGGTGAATTTTCAGTAAATACCTTAACAAAAGCGAGGGCCCAACTTCATGGTGTGCTTTTGGCCTTACATCCGCGCTGTTCATTCAGTGCTTTGTTCCGTTCCTATGACCGCAATTATGTCTCCTTGTACAATGCTGGATTTTCAGAAAATGGCACCACACAAAACGAAAGAGGTCTGTATATGGGTTTAAAGTTTCAGCCCCATAGGTCATTTACGCTCAACGCTTTTGTGGATGTTTTTGCATTTCCCTGGCTGAACTACCAAGTTTCTGCCCCCACAAAAGGAAATGAGGTTTTGTTTCAATTGAATTACCGTCCCAACAAATCTCTTGAGATTTATGCGCGTTTCCGGCAACGGGTGAATCAGAAAAATAGCCGTGATCTTGATGGGACGGTTCCTTTTGTAGAGGATGTCCAAAAAATGAATTACCGCATTCATGTTTCATATATTGCGAATGAATTTATCACTTTTCGATCGCGCATGGAGTGTGTTTCTTTGAAGCGATTGAGCAATACGAATGAAAAAGGTGTTGTTATTTTCAGTGATGTACTTATAAAACCAAAATCGTGGCCTTTAGATTTCACTTTTAGGTATACCTTATTTGATACAGACAGTTATGATTCTCGCCTCTATGCCTATGAAAACAATGTATTAAATGTGTTCTCTATTCCCGCACTCTTTGATCAAGGTAGTCGCGGATATGTCGTGGTGCGTTGGACTTTTTTAACACATTGCGACCTTTGGTTTCGTTATGGTTTGAGCATTTATGCCCACAAGAAAACAATAGGAACAGGTGCGGAGGAAATTATAGGTGCGAAGAAATCGGATATTAGCCTTCAGTTTCGTGTGAAATTCTAGTAATCGATATCGAGATTGAAGGTGTTTTTCAGGCTATGAAGATTCGGGTTTTTTCTCGCCAAGGCAGCAAATTTATCCTTGCCACTGAGGTATTTTACTTCTTCTTCAGGGTGGTCACTTAGGAAGATTTCGATGTTCACAGAGTAATTACGCAATTCCTTTTGGAAAAATGCGCGCATTTCTTGAAGATGCGGTGTGATATAGTCAATTTGAATTTGATTGTCTACCTCCATTTTCAAGATAACATCATCTTTAATGGTAGGCTCCCGCTTGATCATGGCGTTGTAGAACGTTTCTAAATTGCGTTCCTTCATGTCAAAAGCAAAGCGACGCCACAACATTTTTAATTTGTCGAATGAGAAATCTTCTCTAGGCAGGTTTTCGGTGTTTCGTTCTATAACAGGCTCATTTTCTTCTTTTTCCATCATCTTAGAGATAGAAAGATTGGTGGTGTTTAATGCACCAATGGGCACAGCACTTACCTTCGGTTCTGGCTCACGCGGAATTTCTTGACGAACAGGAGGCGCTAAAGGTTTTGTCGTCTGCGGAACTTTATCGCGAAGATTTTGATTAGGGAACGGAATAATCGCTACCGGGTCAGTTAGGAGTTTTTTTTTTCCTGCTCCTGCTTAATGGAACAGAGCTGCATGAGCGCCATCTCGACGAGCAAACGCCGATTTTTCGCAGACTTGTACTCAACATCTGCCTTGCTCAATACGCCCAAAGCACGAATAATCAAAGCACTTTCAAGGGGCTTGGCTTGATCGATGTAGCGTTGTTCAACAGCTTCGCCCACCTCAAGTAGAGAGGCAACGCGAACATCTTTACACATCAATAAATTTCGGTAGTGTTCGGCAAGTCCTCCTAAAAAATTATGGGTATCAAATCCTTTGTCAATGATATCATTCAAGAGCAGCAGAGCTGAAGGGATGTCCTCTTTTTCTGCACTTTCAACAATTCTGAAATAATAATCGTAGTCGAGTACGTTCAAATTCTCCAAAACACTCTTGTAGGTAATTGTTGTACCTGTGAATGTCACGATTTGGTCAAACATGGAAAGTGCATCACGCAAGGCGCCATCTGCCTTTTGAGCGATGAGGTGCAAGGATTCAGAATCAATGGCAATGCTTTCCTTTACTGCGATTCCGGCCAAATGGTCTGCAATGTCTTTGACACGAATTCTATTGAAATCGAAAATCTGACATCGCGATAAAATCGTTGGAATAATTTTATGCTTCTCAGTCGTAGCAAGAATGAAAATCGCATGCTTCGGGGGCTCCTCTAAGGTCTTTAGGAAGGCGTTGAAAGCTGAATTTGACAACATGTGGACCTCATCGATGATGTAGACCCTATAGTTTCCGAGTTGTGGTGGTATACGCACCTGGTCAACCAGATTTCGAATGTCTTCGACGGAGTTGTTTGAAGCAGCATCCAATTCATACACATTCAACGAGTTTCCAGTATTGAATGAAATGCATGAATCGCAAACGTCGCATGCCTCAATGTTTTCTGTGCGGTTAAAACAATTGATGGTCTTTGCAAGAATACGCGCGGAGGATGTTTTTCCTACACCACGAGATCCACAAAAAAGAAATGCTTGGGCCAGGTGATCTGTTTTTATCGCATTCTTTAAAGTAGATGTGATGGACCGTTGACCAACGACTGTGTCAAAGGTTTGAGGTCTATATTTTCTAGCGGAAACAACGAAATCACTCATGTTTAACAAATGTAGTATTTGAAATTTAAATTTTTAATCAATTTTTCCGATTGTTAAAAACTATTCATATCAACGGATGAATGGACAAGATTTAATGCTCCTCAAAACATGAATGAATGAGCTGTACTTCATTTTTAATTTTTAATTTTTCATTTATTAATTCGCCATTCTGCCTATTTTTATCAAAAAAATTAAAGGATGAAAAAAGTGTTTTTTACAGGGGTTGTGGCGTTTTTAGTGTTGTCGTCATGCGGACCTAGCCAGGAGGATTATCGCCAAGCCTCGAATAAAATGTGCGAATGCATGAAGGAGAAAAATGTTGAAAGTGAAGAGCTTAAAGCACTTAATATTGATATGACGGATGCGAACTACGCGGTTTGTGCGCTTGAGATGGCTGAAACGAAGGATGTCAATCCTGTTTCAAAAGATTTTGCTGATGCGATCGCTGAAAACTGTCCCGATCTTAAGAAAGCGCATGCCAAATACGTGAAAATGGCTAAGCAACTGACAAAAAAATAAAAGTAAAAAGTCCAGCGTAAACTGGACTTTTTTTTTAATCAATAATTTCTATCGAATCGATGCTGTCGTTTTGACGGATATCGTTCACAATATCAATCCCCTGTACGACTTTACCAAAGCACGTGTGGTTGCCATCTAGGTGTGCCGTATTATCGCGAGAATGACAAATGAAAAATTGTGATCCTCCGGTGTTTCTTCCAGCATGTGCCATAGACAAAACTCCTTGGTCGTGGTGCTGATTCCCACCTTTCAATTCACAATCTATGGTATAACCTGGTCCACCTGTTCCCGGCATTCCTTTCGCACCATCCCGGCTATTTGGACAGCCACCTTGAACCATGAAATTTGGAATAACACGGTGGAATTTTAATCCATCGTAATATCCTTCTTTGGCAAGTTTAACAAAATTAGCAACCGTATTCGGCGCATCTTCGGTGTAAAGGGATACTTTCATTTCACCCTTGTTTGTGCGTATAATCGCTTCCATGTTCTTTTTTTTTGACAAAGATAAGGGCAATCATTCGATTGAAGTCATGTTTGAGTTGATTACATTTGTACATGCAAAAGTTCAACATCCCGCGATCGCATACAGGTTATTTTACGGAGCAACAGCTCATGCTTGCGTCGGACCAAGAAAAAGTCATCCCCTTTATACAAGAATCGTTTTCGCTTGAACATTTTACACATCAAATCGAAACAAAGAAAAATTCTTTCGGTGCCAATTCAAGGGCTGTACTGAAAGCGTATTGGGAGGAATTGTATTCAAACAAAAAGCAACCGGCTGCCGTTCTGTCCAATATCGAGAACATCAGTCATTCCAATTGTTTTACACTAACGACAGGACATCAACTGAATGTATTCACAGGTCCTGTTTTCATGATCTATAAAATTCTTCATATCATTCGACTTAGTGAGGAATTAAAAAAAGAATATCCAGACTGCGAGTTTGTCCCTGTTTTTTGGATGGCAACAGAAGACCACGACTACGAAGAAATTTCAAGCGTTGAATTGTTTGGACGCGATTTGAAATGGGAAACATCTCAAAGAGGTGCGGTCGGACGTTTCGAAACAGAAGGATTGGAGGCGCTCAAAGACGAAATTCGCGCATCGTTTAGTCGAGTGGATACAGTACAAACTGATGCGTTTTTGTCCGCTTACACAGGTGCCAACTTAACAAAAGCAACGTTTTCGCTCATTCATGAACTTTTTTCGGAATACGGATTATTGTGTATTGACGGGGATCATG
>CALPWQ020000112.1 GCA_943327315.2 Chitinophaga pinensis | reverse complement strand
CATGAAGACGGCAAAGGTTACCCCAGGTGCAAATAAAGTGGATGACGGCTGGTGATTTAAAGTTATTTCAAATGACCTATCTTATTCACTGTAATTGTAACAGCGTAGCAACAAACATGACGTTGCACAAGCGCCAGTCTATTGTGAGTAATTTGATTCACTCCTTATTCTCCACCTCTTTGCTCACCACCACTGGCTTTGGTCTTAAAATGTACCAAAGAACAAACGCGATACCTCCGACAATTAGAACTCTTTGAAGAAATTGATTGTTCGCTAACTTTGCGGCCTCAGGCACAAAGCTGTTGAACGCACTCGAATTAAAATGGTTGAATTTAATGTGTGCCATAATTATTTGGTTTTGTAAAAAACAAAATCTTCTCCTTTTCTGTAAAAACAAAAGGCGCCAAAACTATGCAATACCCCACGGAAGCGATCATCCTTATATGGAGTTGTTGGCAAATCAAATGGGAAAGCATTACATGCCAACTCCACCATGGAAATTGCCATTTTTCCCTCTTCATCTGGCTTGAACAAGTTCATTAGTATTCTTACTGCCACTCTAATTTTCGTATCAACACCTTGTGTCAATTCTTTAACTCTAGTCGTCTTTCGACTGTTTTTCCTTTTCTTACACTCTGGAGAACAATAAACTTTGTTGGCTGGGCCATAAAATTCGACCCGACATAGTTCAAATCCACAGACAAGTAAGTACTGCCCATTTTTGTACTTCATAACTTTAACTTTTTGTCAAATATAAATAATTTATCTTTCACTAATGTAACAGGTTCCAAAATTAATTTTAACTTTGAACCATGAGCAGGAAAATTGACATTTATCAGAAAGGTATTGACTACCTCGACCAAGACGAAATAGAACCATTGGACAGCATACGCCTCCCAAAATATAAAAGAGAAGTTGTTGATATTCCAGCAAGAATCCTGAACCATTGGGACAAAATGGAACTTATGATCAATAAAAACCCTGGTGGAGCAACGTATTCATTTAGTCTTGTTGAAGCCTTTTGGCTTAAGTTAATTCAAAAACTTCGCGTTTATAACCTCCCGCTTAACCTTATCAAACAACTAAAGCTAGAGCTTTGTAAAGTGCGGAACGCAGAAGATTTCCAGTCCATAGATAAACTTGATGCAGAACTATTGGCCTCCATGAGCAAATCGCTAACAAGGGCAGAAATCGAAAAGGTTTTAAAATCAACTGAATTTCGGGACATGTTAAACAAAATGAAACCAACGGTTCTTGAAAGCATTCTCCTTGATTTGATAATTATGCGTTATGACATCAGGATATTATTCAATGAAATGGGTGAAATGTTTTTGTTCAACAACGAACGCCCTTACAACAATGATACGGATTTAAAGAAACTCAAAGTATTCTTGGGTAAATCCTATTTGAATGTATCCTTATTTGACATTATCAAAGACCTGATAAAATTCCTAGGTGAAGATGAATGTTCAGCCAGTCACAACATTCTATCAGAAGAAGAAGCAAAAGTGCTGAAGCATTTGAGGCAGGATGATGTATCCAGAATTGAAATCATCTTCGATAAAGAAAAAAAGATCATTGAAACCATAAAAGTCACCAAGAAAAGTAGCGTTTCCAATTTTAGTCGGATCCAGGATCTTATTTTGAGAAATGGATATCAAGATATCATTATCAAAACACAAAATGGAATAGTTGCTAAATGTGAAAGCACAACAAAATATAAACTCGATACCGAATAACCCGGATCACATGAAACCACGCATTAATTACCACAAATGGAATCTATGCACATCCATAAAAGCAAATGGATCAAGCAAAACAAGAAAAGAGAAAACAACTTATTGAAAAAATTAGCCGATTGAAAAATGTACCCATTGAACAAGCAAAGCACCTGCTTGATTCCTTGGAAACCTATTGTGAACTGATAATTAACTACACACTTAAGCAGAAGAATGAGCAGGATAAAGGACTTTGAAAAAATGTATGGTCTTGACGAGAAGAAAAACAATCGCAAGAAAGCCATCATCTACACGCGTGTTTCTACCAAGGAACAAGCGGACAACAATACAAGTCTGGCAACCCAAAAAAAGTTCTGTGAAGATTATGCACGTAACAACGGCTACGAAGTAGCGGAATACTTTGGCGGAACCTATGAATCTGCGAAAACGGATGAGCGCAAGGAGTTTCAGCGAATGATTAAGTACGCCCGTCAAAATTCTACCGTTGGGTTTATTCTCATCTATTCCTATGACCGCTTCTCGCGTTCTGGTGCCAATGCATCCTACATTGCTGATGAATTGAAAAAACAAGGAATCTTGCTGATTGCCGTGACGCAAAAAGTGGATACTTCCAATGCTGGTGGAATCATGCAGCAGGATTTCTTTTTCCTTCTGAGTCGCTTCGACAATGAAATGCGCAGAGACAAGACCAAAACCGGAATGTCTGAATTGTTGCGCAAGGGTTATTGGTTATGGACGCCTCCAAGGGGCTACATCAACACCAACAGGTTTCACCGAGCAGTGGACTGGAACATTGTTATAAACGAGGAGGGCAAACTGCTTCGCAAGGCCTTTGAATGGCGCGTGAAGAATACCTACAGTTCCGCTGAAATTGTTCGTCGTTTGAATACACTAGGAATGAAAATTGACGAACGTCGCTTGCATGAAATTTTCAAGAACCCATTTTACTGCGGTATTCTCATCACAAGAATGTTACCTGGTGAGGTCATTGTCGGAAAACATGAAGCGATCGTGTCACAGGAGGACTTTTTGAAGATCAATACACCGGAAAGTGAAGTTGCCAATAAAACGTACGAAACCATGTCAAATGACCTTCCTCTCAAGAAATCGCTTCGCTGCTCCACGTGCGGTCACCTCATGACTGGTTTTCTCGTGCAAACGAAGGGCTTGTTTTATTACAAATGTCAGAAGAAGTGTACCGGTGGAAATATCAGCGCCATCCAACTTCACAAATCCTTCGAGGAATTGCTGAATCAATATCAGTTAAACTTGAAGGGACTTGAAGCAGCTGTATTTCCAGAAGTGATGCAAGATAAACTTGTTGAGATTTCAAAATCAGATGCGAATGAAATTTCTGCTGCAAAATCGAAACTTACCCAAATTAGAAAGGAATTAGATACCATAGAAGAACGCTTCGCCACTGGCAAAATAGACAACCTTCTCTACACCAAGTTCAGTGAAAAACACAAGAACGAAATTTCAGAATTGGAGGAAAAACTGTCGAACCCCAACCTCACGAGTTCTAACCTTCAAAAGTGCATTAAAAACGGTGTGAAAATCGCTCGGAAACTGAGTAAAATATGGACTTCTGGAGATTTGTTTGATAAGCACAAATTACAACACTTGTTGTTTCCAGATGGATTTGCTTACGACAAGCAAAACAAGCGAGTTCTAACTTTTCGAACGAATGTAATTTTTGAGTTAATCCGTTCAATATCAACGGTTTTATCAGAAATAAAAAGCGGAGATCCGATTAATTATAATCAAATCTCCGCTAGAGTGACCTCGTAAGGATTCTAACCTTAAACCTCCACAGCCGTAATGTGGTGCTCTATACAGTTGAGCTACGAAGCCATTGCTGGGTGCAAAAGTAATGCTTTTTTTTGCTTTTCCAAATGAAGTTTTTGATTTTTTTATTCTACCGCTGCGCTGAGACCTCGGTCATGAAGGGCTGTACACATGGCAGCGAGCTCCTCATACTCCCCTTTCTTCACTTGACACTTGCCATTGTAGTGAATAATCCAGGTGCATTGCTCCGCCTGAACTTGCTCGTGTTCGCAGATGTCAATTAAACATTCGGTGACGTGGTCAAAGGTGTTGACATCGTCGTTGTAAACAATTAAATCAAATTGGTCCGTAAGTTTCTCCAATACATCAACAGCAGTTGACGTTTCAATTTCTGGACTTAGGGCATTTATCGTACTCATTTTAATACACTATAATTTATTCCAATACGGGTGAGGTATTCGCTTATTACATTTATTCGATCTTCTGGAATGTTGCACAAGCGCAATACTTGTTTCTCCTCTGTCTGAACCAACTCTCTACGGTAGTTTTGACGAAGTAACCAATCCGTAAATTCCCCATCGAATGAAGCCGTTGTAATGTCAACCGCAACGGATACTCCAACATTCAGTTCGGAACGCAATATCCTCATGGTGTCGATGTCTTCTTTAAAATAGGACACTTGTGGCAGTGCGTCTTCATTTGGATAAATCACCGATTTCACACGTTTATCTGTTTCATCAAAATAAAAACTTCCCTGTGCATTGTAGCGATTCAACACATCAACTGGATATTCATTGAATGTTTTCTTTGTTACGATTTGTATTCCATCATAGGGCTTTTTCGGTTTAACAGTCGACGTTTTATCCTTCACTGGGGTTGTTGACGTAGGATAAGGAATCGTTGTCAAGAGAGAAGAATTTGAAAAATTACCTCGCTCTTCAAGCATCTTCATGGCTTCGGCCACTGTGATTCGCGCGCCATCAAAATACGCCGTCACGAACGCATCTGCTGCTCCGCGATCGAGGGCAGCTTGCTTCTTTACACGCGCTTCTTCAACGGTACTGAACATCCCAACAGAATAGCGAATTTGGCCGTTGGGCAGTCTTAGAGTCATTAAAGGCGATAAGTTGTAGAGCACATCGGCAGAAACCGGTTTGTTGTACACCCCAATTTGAACGGTAAAAAACAAACCTTTCACTTTCTCTATCGCATCTGCCGCTGCTGCTCCTGGGGCTTTATTGTACGTGTAATTTTGAACAGCTTGTTTTTTCGTCGTATCCCCATCTGAAATCGCACTTAAACTTAAATCGCGCTCCATAATATTTGCCAGTTGTGCGCTTGTGTCGATCCCTAAGCTCACTGCAGTATTGGCCGAAAGTTCCAAATTCAATTCATTTTCTCCGAGCGCCACACACGTGCCATTTGCTTCGAGTATTCTCGCTTCAGCCAAGGTGATGCGCTTACCATCGCAATAGGCTACAGCAAAGGCGTCTGCGTAACCTAGCGCCTTGATTTGATCGCGCGCCTCCACTACGCGCTTGCTGTTGTTAAAATAGCCCGCCAAATATCTCGTTACACCATTGTTTAGTTTTTCGCCCGATACTGGATTGAATTCAGAAAATAGATCTGTCGGAATTGGATTGGCAAAGGCGCCTATCTGAACGCGGTACACCAATCCACTAGGTATTTTGACGTTTACGGGTATTTTTCGCTCGGTTGGAACCACTGTTGTATTCGGTGCACTTATGGTTAATCCATTGGCTGGCAAGGAAACAAGGGATGCGATTACTGCCAACTTGTCAATTGGAGCAATACCGCGCAACGCGAGATTTTGCATTTTTAAGCGCATATCTTCAGTTAGGTTGATTTCGTTTTGAGCTGCTGTAAGAAGTATTTCTTGCCGAGTCCGCAATGCATCCAACTCTTTTTCTTCTGCGGCTATTTCCGACGCATCACGATTCAATTCCTCAATTCGTTCTGTCGTTAAATCGCCCGCATAGACTTGCACTTTCCGGCGCACGGCACTCTTCTTTTCAGTCAACTGTGCGTCTAATGTAACAATTTGTTGCTCTACTTCCAATGCTTCATTCACTTTTGCATAATAATCTGCATACTCCTTTGATGAAGCGAGCTGTCGCTCAAATTCTTGCGTTATTTCTTGATCAATTGCAACTTCATTGATCACGGAAGTTAAGTTCGTCGCTTCGCGCAATTCTTGGCGCTCATTGGTTTTTAATGCGACAGATTCATTGAGCAGTGCAATTTCCTTATTGATTCTTTTTTGTTCGGCCAATAGTTCTTCCTTTTCTTTGCGATTGGCACTAGTCATTTCTAGCGCAGTTTCTCGGTATTGGTCTTTTAATTGGTTGATGCGATTCGTTTCTGACATCATTTCTGCTGTCAAATTTTCTTCAGCATCCAATTGAGCACCCGACTGCTGTTCGATTTGTTTTTCAATAGATTGTATGTAGGCTTGCTGGACAATTGCTTGTGCATTTTCAATCGCTGTTGTGGTCTGATCTAAATAATATTTTTGCGCTGCAGGATCTTTCGAATTGTCCGATTCAAGTTTGAATTGATCCGCGCGATTCATTTCATTTTTTGAAGATTCAAGTGCCAATTGAATCATTTTTTGTGCTTCTGGGCTTGTTACATTCTGCTGTTTCAAATCCTTATGCATGGTATTCAAGGCTGACAGATTTGTGGCATTCTCAGCAGTTGTCAAACTAATCTCGCGCTCTAGTTGTTGCGCTTCAATCGATTGCAATTCTTTCGTCAGTTTTTTCTCTTCCGGAGCTGTTAAATTTTGGGCTTGCAATGCGCGTTCAACCTTTTCCTTTTCATTGGTCAAACGGACCAACTCAGGATCTTCATTTTCAAGTTCATTTTCAACGATCTGTTCCGTTTCCAATTCACCAATGGTCACCGAAACCTGACGGCGTTTTTCTTTCACAAGGGCTAACTCCGTCTTCAAGGCATCCTCTTGACCAAGCAACGGTTTATCTTCCGGCTGTTTTTTCAATTGGACCAATACTTCTGTCAATTGAGTGTTCAAGGCCTGCTCGTAAGATTGAAGAAGTTTGTCCTGTGACTTCACCTCCTCCAATGTCGAATAACTTTCGACCAGTATATCTTTTTGATCTCCGAGAGACTTGGACTTGATTGATTCGATATATCCCAAATTCGACTTAGTGATTGCTTTTGATTTCTCACTTTCAATCCGCGCAATTTCACCGGCATGTTCGACAAGTAAGGCATCAATAATGGATTGTTTTTGAATCAACTCCTGATCACCTGGAGCCTTCTTTAGCTGCTTTTCAACTTGATTTTTTTCCGATTTCAACTTCGAAATAAGTTCCTGTTCGATTGATTGTTGTGTTGAATACGCTTCATCGGTCATTACTCCATTCTTCAACTGCCTTGCTTCGGAAATCCGTGATGAATAATCGGGCATTACATCTACAAGCAAACGTTCACGCTGCTCGTCCAACACCGCATCATTTATAGGTCGATTGATTGTTTCTTTATGTTCAGCAATAGAACTGTTTAATGAGCTTCTGAGGGCATCAAGTGTTTCAAATTTCTCGTAATTTTCATCGCTAACATTCTCCATTCCCATGACATCTTGCAAACGGAAAATTTCTTCTTCTACCAATTCCAATAATTCCTGTTCCACGTTCAATAAAGCCTTTTCTTTGGTGAGGTCATTCATCTTGGAATCGTTGACGATGAATTCTCTTCGCGACGTGTAATCCGACATCAATTGATCTGTCATCGCTTGAGCAGAAATTGCCGCTTGAACACCATCCGGATCAAGGGCCGTCAATCGATCTTTCAACTCAAACAACACTTGCTCAAGCAATGCCAATTGTCGTTTGGCTTGAACATTATCAGGGTTGTCACGCAGTATTTTCTCCTGCACTTCAATTGCTGGATAAATTCTTCGCAACACTTCTTTTTCATTGTCAATCAGCATCACATCCTTCTCCTTCTGTGGAAGAGATGACGCACTGATAGAAGATGCTGTAGTGGTGTAATCAGGGCTCAACACATCAATGGCAAATGCTTTCTCTTCAGCACTGAACATCGCTGCATTTCGCTCCTTCACTACATCCTGTCGCTTGACGATATCCTCTTGCACATCCTCCAAAAGCGCCTCCAAAATTGCTTTTTCACGCTGCTCCTCCTTTCCGTTTTCTCCTTCTAAAGCCTCAATGCGCTCGTATACTTGCGCGAGCAGTTTTCGTTCAACGAAAATGGAGTTGTCCAGTTCTGTATTTGTCAGCTCGTTGATGTCATTATTCAGGGCTTCTTGATTGACTCTATACGCTGGATCTAGTGCATCAATTATTCTGTTCTTATCTTCTTGCGTAATACTTGAATTTTGCAACTCCGTTTTCTCATTTTGAAGTGATGATATACGCTGGTTGTTCTCGTCCAATAAGGACATCAGCACTTCATTTTCACGTTGCAGTGATTTGTTGTTCGATGTTCCATTCAATTCCCCCAGCACCTTTTCAAGCTGTGCAATGATGCGCTGATTCAAGTCCATTTCATTGGCAAGTGCCGCATCAATCTGTTCCTCTGTTTTGTTTTGGCGGATAGCTAAATCATCCTTGTACTCCGGTGCGATCTTTTTGATCTCGCTTTGCTTTTCTGTAGATGCGATTGGAGACCCAAGGCTTGGAACGCCACTTTTCACAGCAGCCACGTCGCTTTCCTTCTCAGCGATACTCTGTTTCTGTGCTGAGATAGCGGCATCAAGAACACGAATTTCTTCGGCAGCAGTGACATTCGTCGCGTCTTTAGCCACTTGCTTTTCAAGGGCTTGTCGTTCCTTTACCAATTTTGCAGAAAGCAACTTTCTCAATTCAATTTCTTCTGTCAGTTTATCTAATTCAGATTTAGAAGATGAAGTAATTTCGTTCAATTGAGCGTCAAATCCTGGCAATACAGCCGTAAGCAATTCAGTTTGAGTTCGCACCTTTTGAGGATTAACAACTCCTTCAGGTGTCGTTGCGGCAAGCAACTGAGTGCGTTCATTCATGCGAGCTTCTATGAAATCCTTTTCAGTCTTCAGATTTTCGATTGTTTCAGCAACAATTGCTTCATCTGGACTCCCCTTCCCTAACTCTTCCAAGGTCTCAATCTCTTTGTTCACACGTGAAAGGAGCTGTTGATCGCGTACTTGAAGGCGTTTACTTTTTTCTACTTCGGACAATGATGTATTCGATTGAATCGTTTCGACATCCTTTTCAAAGCTTGGATCAATTTGAGCAAGTGATGTTTTCAGTGGTGTCGTGGTTGCCACTTCAGAAGACAATTTAGTCAACTGAGTTTCATTCGTTGTGATGGATGTTTGGATTTCTCTTTCTAAAGCTGTCAAGACATCCATTTTGTTTTTCAACTCCTCATCATTGCCATTTTTCAATGAACTTGCGACCGCTGTTTTTGTGGTACTCACCTGTTCCAACATGGCCTTGTCTAATGCAATCAAGGACTCAAGTTTTTCTTTCTCTGAACCTGAATTGGTGACTATGCCCGCACGAACACGTTCATATTCCGGGTTGATCGTTGCCAACACCGAAGCCCTAGTCGCAGGTTCAACTTTGGTTTGTTGACGTTCATTCAGTGCCTCGATCACTTTTTCCTGAACAGCTGTTTGCGTTTCGACAATGGCTTGACGCGCAAGCAGACTTTCGTCAGTTGGATTTTGGCTTAATGCATTTTTAATTCTTTCTTGCTCAGCAGTCAATTTTGACAAGCGAGCTTGCTCTATCGTTGCCAATTCTTTCGCCTTTTGTTCAGCGCTCAATTGGGAATTGTTGTCGATCTCGGCTTTTCGATTCGTATACTCCGGATCGATGTTTTCTATTGTTTCAACTGCAATGGTTTGACTTTTAAGGGATTCGATCTTCTCCGAACGAACGGCAATCTCATTGCTTTTTTCAGACTTCAAGGAGCTTAGATTCTCTGCTTTCTGCTGATACGATGTATTGGAGGGGTCTTGAGAACGAAGTCTATCATTTTCAACGATTGCTGCATTCACCTTTTCTACAAATCCCTTGTCAAGATTTTGAATGGCATTCAGTTTTTCAGCTGGAGAAAGTGCCTTGTTTGATGTGATTTTCGCGCGTTCATTCTCATAACTTCCATCAACGCTCACTTCCAATTCTCGTTTTTGTGCTGCCACATCAAGCGGATTTTCAGAACTTGTAATGAATAGTTTCTCTAGTTCCTTGATGCGCTCTTCCTGCTGCTTGATTTCATTCAATAAGACTGCATCTTTAAGCAAGGCTTTTTCATCTAAGGGATTTGCGTTGATAGTCAAAGTGTTATTCACCTT
>CALPWQ020000111.1 GCA_943327315.2 Chitinophaga pinensis | reverse complement strand
TCCTAAAAAGAAACGCCATTTGTATTTGATGAAATATTTGTTCAGATACCCGAGTGACCTCATTTAAATAATTTCTATTTTTGCGACCTAATTGCAAAACGATGCAAAAGTAGGCATTTCGCCTGTATTCAAATAAACACACATGTTGGAGATATGTTTGAGGTAAAAAATATTGAGGATGTAAACCTCGCCGAAAACCCAGTCATCGCAAGGATGGGTCAATATGATCACGAACAATTATTGTTCTGTAACGACAATTCAACTGGCCTCAAAGCGATTATCGCTGTTCACAATACGGTATTGGGTCCTGCGCTAGGAGGAACCCGTATGTGGATGTATTCAAATGAACAAGAAGCCCTTACTGATGTATTGCGTTTGTCGCGAGGAATGACCTACAAGAATTCCATTTCTGGATTAAATCTCGGCGGCGGTAAGGCGGTCATCATTGGAGATTCACATTCCATGAAATCTGAAGCGCTCTTCCGTCGTTTTGGGAAATTTGTCAATAGTCTTGCTGGAAAATACATTACTGCAGAAGATGTGGGTGTGTCGCCTATCGATATGACGTGGGTAAACATGGAAACACCACACGTTGTAGGTCTTCCAGGAAAAAGTGGAGATCCGTCACCTGTTACGGCTCACGGAGTATATGTAGGAATGAAAGCCTGTGCAAAGCAACAGTTTGGTTCCGATTCTTTAGCTGGTAAAAAAGTCGCCGTTCAAGGAGTTGGCCACGTTGGTGAATATTTAGTTCGTGCGTTGACAAAGGAAGGAGCCCATGTATTTATTTCAGATATTTACGAACCTACCTTGAGGCGTGTTGCACAAGAAACAGGTGCAACGGTTGTTGGTCTTGACGAAATCTACGACATTGACATGGACATTTATGCGCCATGTGCTTTGGGAGCAACAATAAATGATGAAACCCTTTCTCGTTTGACATGTTCAATCATTGCCGGTGCTGCAAACAACCAATTGAAGCAGGAGGATATTCATGGCCGATTGGTGATGGAAAAAGGAATCATTTACGCGCCAGACTTCGCTTTGAATGCAGGTGGGGTAATCAATTGTTATTCTGAGGTCAAAGGATTAAGTGCTGAATGGGCCATGTCCAAAGCAGAAGAAATTTATGCAACAATTGGAAATATCGTTCGCCGTTCAGCGGATGAACGTATTCCTACGTATCGGATCGCCAATAAAATGGCCGAAGAACGGATCGAATCGATCGGAAAGGTGAAACTACCCCTATAATGTTAAATCGAAGACACTTACGAATTAAAGTTTTACAGGCACTTTATGCCTATTTTCAGTCGGAGGAGGATAGCTTTCGTCGGACTGAAAATGAATTGATGGCATCCATCGAAAAGATGTATGATTTGTATGTTTACTTGTTGTTGACATTTGGTGAAATTAAGTCAATTGCTCAGCATCGAATTGATGAGAATAAGAAAAAGTTGCGCCCGAGTGATCAAGATTTAAATCCAAATTTGAAGTTTGTAGACAACTTGCTCATTGCTAAATTGACAGGAAATAAGGTTCTACGAGAACTTTCAGAATCCCGCAAAATAAATTGGGTAGGTGATGAGCATCAGGAAATGTTTCGTAAAATGTTTCTGCAAATAAGGGATAGCGAAATCTTTTTCGAACACATGAACAACGATCAAATAGGATTTGAATCCGACAAATCGTTTGCCATTGAATTGTTCAAAGCAGAAATCGCAAATTCTTCGGTGTTGTATGACTTTTTCGAAGAGAAAAGCATTCATTGGCTCGACGATATTGATTTGTGTTGCTCGATGGTGCTGAAGACGGTAAAAGCTTCGACAGAAGAAGGTGGAATCGACGTTTTACCTTTGTTCAAAGAGAACGATGATGAGGAAGAGTTTGTGCGAACTTTGCTTCGGAAAACCATTTCCATGGATCGTGAAAATGAAACGCTGATTGATGAACTTACAGACAACTGGGAATTGGACCGCATTGCCAAGATGGATATAATATTAATGAAAATGGCCATTACTGAATTTCAAGTGTGCAATAGCATTCCTACCAAGGTTACGCTGAATGAATACATTGAGATTTCAAAGTTCTATAGTACGCCAAAAAGCAATAGTTTTATCAACGGAGTTTTAGATAAGGCCATTGATCGACTAAAAGCAGAAAAGAAGATTGTTAAAGTAGGTAGAGGATTATTAAACTAATAAAGGTAAACATGAGAAGTACATTTTTAGCCATTGGTACGGGAGCTCTTTTTTTGCTGTTTTCATGCGGCGGAAATGACCAAGTATCAATAGGTCAAAAAACAACAATGGTGGTCAATCCTGTTTTTGATGCTGGATGGGTAGTGAAAGGAGAGATCATTAAGGCAAAATTTATTGTCAAGAACACAGGGAAATATCCTTTAGTAATTGCAGAGGCAAAACCGTCTTGCTCATGCACAATTGCTTCAAAACCAGAAGATCCTATTCAACCGGGAAAGACGGGGGTTATTCGTGCGAATGTGGACACAGGTAAAACGACATTGAGCATCATTTCAAAAACGGTACGAATTGTAGCAAATACGGAGCCTGGAACAACGGAGGTGTTGATTAAAGCGCGAGTGAGGAATAAATAATAGTTACAATTACCAATGACTAATTACGAGTTACTAATTACAAATTACAAATTGCGAGTTGGGTGGCTGAGGTGCGATAGCAGTTTCGAAGCCACGAATTACGAGTTACGAATTACGAGTTACGAAGAATGATCAAGTCTTATAGCGCAGCGGGTCTTTTGTCTTTTAGCGAAGCGGTCTTTTGTCCTTCGAAGCTTTTGTCTTAGAAGTCCGCAGCAGCGGACGGGTACAACGTCATTTTTCAGTTAAATAATTAATAATTAAAAATTAAAAATTAAAAGCGATGAATAGTCAGATAATAATGTTGGTAATGATCTTGGGAGTATTTTATTTCTTCATGATCAGACCACAAGTGAAACGTCAAAAAGAAGCGAAGAAATTGCGCGAATCTTTGAAGCCTGGTGATAAGGTAGTTACCATCGGTGGTATCCACGGGAAGATTCTTGAAGTGGCTGATTCTACAGTATTGATCAGTTCTGAAGGGTCAAAAATTCGTGTGGAAAAATCTGCAGTATCGTCCTCTACTGAGGACCGATTGATGGCATAAAAACACAATCGGAGCTCATGAAAATTCTCCGAATTCTTTCTTTACTTGGTTTGATGTATGCCTGTCAAGAGCATGCACCATGTCTGGATTGCACCTCCTGTGGAAAAGATTTGAATGTGCATCAAGAAACTCTTTCTGAATCCATTGAACGAAAGCGAAAAGGAATAGTTGACGGTGATGAATTGAAGGTCCTGGTCGAAAAGATGGAGGGGAAGTACGGCGAACAGTGGGATTTTTGCGATTGTGTTGCCAAAGGTGATTCCCTGAATAAAGCAATTTCCCTTGGGAAGTTGTCTGATGCGGACTTTGATCGTTTGTCGAAACGATTTGATGAAATTGAACTTCGTTGTAAAGTGTTTAAAATGCAAGACCCGAACCGAACACCAGAAGAGCGATTGATCCATGAGAAAAAGGTGAATGATTGCCTTGAAAAGATTGGTGATAAATAGCTTTGTTTTGAACTTGCATGTTTATTTTTTTTAATTAGTTTTACGAAATAAACTAAACTCATATTATGAAAAAAACGATCTTGGGTGCTGCAGCAGTTGTAATGTTGTTGGCAGCATCATGCGGTGGTAGCGAAGTATGCGACTGCGTTGAAATGCAAGTTTCTATGATGACAGATGCTAAGGATGCCAAAATGGATCCAGCAAAAATGAAAGACATCGAAGCGAAGTACAAAGCAGACATGGAAAAGTGTGAAGCACTTGGAAAAGGTAAATCTGACGAGGAAAAGAAAAAGATGGAAGAGGAAATGAAAAAATGTGATTCATATCCTGAATTGGAAAAAATGTTCAAAGAAATGATGGGCGGAATGTAATTCCCTCTCTTCTAAATATTTTAAAGCATTCACTTAGGTGGGTGCTTTTTTTTATGCCTACTTTTACGGAATGAAATTGCGTTGGATTTCTTATTTGCTCATTCTCTCTTTTTCGGTGCTATTCACGCCTCGACATTGGTGGCATGATTGTCACGAAGGGCATACGAAAGAAATCCAATCGGGAGACATTGTCATCAAGAAGGGTGATTGCTTTGCCTGCGATTACCACATTCCTTTTGCACCCTTAGCGTTTTCGCCACTTCGTATAAAAACAAAATTTTATTCTTCAGTACCGCTTGTCGTTCGGCTTGAACAAAAAATCATCTCGGTACCTTTATCTCTTACTTTAAGAGGTCCTCCTTGTTGCTAATTTAAAGAAGTGTTTTCAATTCTACTGGGATTGGAAAATCGTCATTTCACCTGTTTTTTCAGGTGATCATTCATCTTTTTAATTAGTCAAAAAATGAGAACAAAACTAATTTTGCTTTTCTTGGGCGTGCTTGCATGTGTCCAAGTGGCGTTTACACAAACCTTATCAGGCACCGTTTATTCCCTTGCTGAAGATTCCTCCCTTTCCGTTGTGCCTTTTGCGAAGCTGTATATTTCGGAGATTGAATTGGGGACAATTGCCAATGAACAAGGGATGTTTGAGTTCAAAGGGGTGTTACCAGAAATGGTGCAACTCCTTGTCACGGCGCCAGAATGCGAAAGTGCATTGATCAAAATTGCAACGCGAAAAAGTCAAAATATCTTCTTAAAACAACGCCACCTCGAATTGGACGAAGTGACAGTTTCTGGGTCAAAGGAATCACTCAGCCGTGAAAGTGTAGTGCACATTGAATCGCGAAAATTAAAAGAATTGAATGCCATTCCAACAAGTGGTTTGGTTGACGCGATTACGTCAATTCCGGGTGTGTATAAATCTTCTACGGGAAACGGAATTTCGAAACCCGTAATCCGCGGACTCCAGGGCATTCGTGTTGTTACCTTATTGAATGGCATGCGCATCGAAAATCAACAGTGGGGTGGGGATCATTCACTTGGAATTACAGACCTGGGAATTGGCAGCGTTGAGGTGATCAAAGGTCCTGCTTCATTGCTCTTTGGCGCTGATGCCTTGGGAGGTGTCTTGTATTTTACGGATGAAAAATATATTGATCATGGTACCACAGAAGTGAATTTTCGCTCCGTGAATGAATCCAATACCTTGGGTACATCAAATCAATTGACCTTAAAAACAACCCTGAAGAATGTTCGTTTCAATGCCGGAGGGAGTATGTCAAATCATTCGGACTTCATCGCACCAACCAATTTGATTGCAAACAATACGCGATACAATGACTACACCGGAAAAATGTCTTTAGGGATGAACAAAGGAGATTGGGCGATGCATGTGCGTTATACATTCAATCGAACAAGAGTAGGTATTCCTGGAGAGCTGACCGATTCATTGGGGAATTCCATTTTGTGGAGTGATGAACAGGCGCGAAAAATTAGTGCACCCTCACAGCTCTACAATAACCATTTTGTTTCGGTAGAAAATTCGCTCTTTAAAAGAAGAAATGTATTCACCCTTTTGCTTGGACAAACACTTGGGAGATTGAGCGAGTATGAAGAGAGTTTGGATTTCCCTGGCATGAATATGCTGCTGAGTAATACTATTTTGAATTTCAGAGTAAAGTCGCAATTCAATGAACGCTGGACCTTAATCAGTGGATACCAATCGATGACACAAGTGAACAGAAATCTACCCGATGCTGAAGAACAGTTGATTCCAAATGCCATTTCAGCTGACAATGGATTGTATTCAATTGCATTTTATAAACGAAAGCATTGGGATGTGCAATTTGGTGGACGCTACGATGTCCGCGTTCTCAATGCAGAACCGTCAGTAGACGGCCAGTCATCGTTTCGTAAAATGTTCAATGGTGTGAATTTTTCAGCTGGTGCTGTTTACAATACGGAAAAGCAAACCTTCCGATTGAATCTGTCTTCAGGTTTTCGGGCACCACATTATTCGGAAATTCTTGCCAATGGCGTTCACCACGGTGCAATGCGTTACGAAATCGGCGACAGAAACTTAAGAAGTGAGCGCGCGATTCAACTTGATGCGACCATTGAGCATCATGGAGAACATTTGGAATTGATTTTAAATCCGTTCGCCAATTACATTCAAGATTACATAAGTATTCAGCCAATTGATTCTGTCATCGATGGATTGCCCGTCTATCGTTTTGGTCAATTGAACAATGTGATGTACTATGGAATGGATCTAGGACTTCATTATCATCCACATTTTGCACATTGGCTGCATTATGAGACTACTTTTTCGTTTATTCAAACAGAAGTGTTTGGCACTGAAAATGTTGCCTTATTGCCTCAAAATAGATGGTCAAATGTGTTACGCATTGTGATGAATCCACCTTGGAAATTTTCACCTGAAGATCTTGTTGTTCAATTCCATTATTTCGCAGGACAAAATAGGGTAGCGGCCTATGAATCTTCATCGTCTGGATATTCCTTATTGAATGTTGGTTTGAATTTTAAGTCGACGGGATATCATTCATTTAAAATTGGAATGGGTGTTCGCAATGTACTCAATGAAAGGTATATTGACCATTTGTCACGATTAAAGAACATAGGAATGTACAGCCCAGGGCGAAATTATTACATCAGTATAAATTACACCTTCACTCATCGCGGAACGAATTTCTATTCTAAATCAAGGTAATCAACATACAACAAAAGAAAAAGGGAGATGCAACTGAATACATCTCCCTTTTTTATACACTCTATTGTGGTCTGAAGATCAATAATAGATGCGTCTTTGAACTTTTGTAATGTGCTTTGCTAAACGAATCACTTGCTTCGTGTATCCGAATTCATTGTCGTACCATGCGTACAAAACGACATTTTTGCCATCCTTGGAAACAATTGTCGCATGCGAGTCATACACTGAACAACACGTATTTCCAATGATGTCACTTGACACCAATTCTGGGTCATATGAATAGAATATTTGGTTGACAAGATCTCCATTTAAAGCGGCTTCTCGAATCACTGCATTGACTTCATCAATGGAAGTTTCATTTTTTAACTCTAAACTCAAGATCGCCAATGAACCATTTGGTGTTGGGACACGCACAGCATTGGCAGTCAATTTATCCTTCAATTCAGGAATAACCTTTGTCACAGCGTTACCCGCCCCTGTTGAGGTTATCACCATGTTGATGGCTGCAGAACGACCGCGACGTGGTTTGTTGTGCATGTTGTCCAACAAGTTTTGGTCATTGGTGTAGGCGTGAACCGTTTCGATATGTCCTTTTACCACTTCGAATTTATCGTTCACCACCTTAAGAATGGGAGAAATCGCATTTGTTGTACAAGAAGCGGCAGAGTATATTTTTTCATGTTCAATATCAAGTGTCCCTTGATTGATTCCGTAAACAACATTAGGAATTTCTTTTCCTGGGGCAGTCAATAGCACTCTGGAAACACCTTTTGCACTCAAGTGACGAGAAAGTGCTTCACGGTTCGTGAAAACTCCTGTATTGTCAATCACCAAGGCATTGTTGATGCCATAGCTTGTGTAATCGATGTCTTCCGGATTTTTAGCGTCAATCATTTTCACAATTTGACCATTGATAATGATTGCTTTGTTTTCAAGGTCTTCAGCAACTGTTCCTTTGAAAGCTCCGTGAACTGAGTCATTGCGCAAAAGTGAAGCACGTTTAATGATGTCAGCATCTGATGAACCTCGTGTAACGATGGCTCGTAGACGAAGCTGTTGTCCTTTCCCTGCTTGTTTAATCAATTCGCGTGCGGCGAGGCGACCGATACGCCCAAAACCATAAAGAACGACATCTCTTGGTTCAATTTCTTTTGCTCCACTTTGTCCAAATCCACTCAGTTTACTGGAGAGAAATTCTGCTTTGGAAGCAAAGTTTTTATGCTCTGCCAACCATTCACTCGCCAATTTTCCGATGTCTAATTTTGCGGGAGCAAGGTCCATGTGAAGCAATTCTTCGGCAAGTTCAGAAGTTGTAAAAACATCGATCGGCTTATTCACAACCTTACGAGCGTACTCGTGTAGATTTAAAACTTCCGAAATGGTAACATCTAGGAGGTGATTTCGAAACAACACAAGCTCAATGCCTTTGTCATACAATAATTCCCCCACTTTGCTTCCCAGTTTTACTGCTGCTCTTTCACGCTCGATGTGAGACTTCAATTCCTTTTCATAGCCTACTGCTGCTTCCATATTGCTTGTTTGAAATTTATGGTTGATAGAAAATGATTAAAGCAAAAAAGGCTGCCCACAATCGCAGGCAGCCTTTTTTGTTTATCCTAAATATGCTTTCAGTAATTTGTTTCTTGACGTATGTCGCAAACGACGAATGGCCTTTTCCTTGATTTGACGAACGCGCTCACGGGTGAGGTTGAACTTCGCTCCAATTTCTTCGAGTGTCAATCCGTGGTTCATGCCAATTCCAAAGAACAAGCGAATGATTTCGCGCTCTTTGTCCGTAAGTGTGCTCAACGAACGTTCGATTTCCTTTTGAAGTGATTCTGCCATTAAAGCATGATCCGCTTTGGGAGAATCTAAATTTGCCATAACGTCCATCAATGTTCCTCCATCTTCTGATGTTGAAAGTGGGGCATCCATGGAAACGTGACGACCAGAAACATTTAAACTTTCCTTGATTTTTTCTTCTGGAACTTCAAGTGCTTCAGCCAATTCTTCAGCAGATGGCGGGCGCTCAAATTCTTGTTCGAGACGAGAGAACGCTTTGTTGATCTTATTCAAGGAACCAACTTGGTTCAAAGGAAGACGAACAATACGCGCTTGTTCAGCTAAGGCTTGAAGGATAGATTGACGAATCCACCAAACGGCATAAGAAATGAATTTAAACCCTCGCGTTTCATCAAACTTCTGCGCAGCTTTAATCAAACCAAGGTTGCCTTCATTGATCAAATCGGGTAGGGTAAGTCCTTGATTTTGATATTGTTTTGCTACGGAGACAACAAATCGTAAATTTGCGCGAGTTAACTTTTCCAGTGCTTTTTGATCGCCCTGCTTAATTCTTCTCGCCAATTCAACTTCCTCTTCAGCAGTAATTAACTCCTCTTTACCAATGTCTTGAAGATACTTGTCTAATGACTGACTTTCGCGATTGGTAATCGACTTCGTAATTTTTAATTGTCTCATCTATCTATCTCTGTTTTTTTTGACAGTCATAATAACGTCAAACAAAGCGCAAAGTTACGCTGAATTTGTTAGTCTTCCCAAATATTTACATGCATTTTTTTGATATCAAAATCAAAAGGCATGAATTCACTTGAAACTATAGCCCAAATCCAAAGTAATCGCGTTTGCCACTTTCCGACATTACCTCGAGAAGAACACCTCTATTTTGACCATTTAGCTTGGCCGTGAGTTGTTCTACCGATTCTATTGCTTCATTGTTCAGCTTCAAAACAATCATCCCTGGTTGCAAGCCAATGGATTTTAATTTCCCTGCATTCAATTCCACTATTTTTACACCGTAACTGATGTTTAACTCTTTCATTTCTTTCGAAGTCAAGGTTCTAAATGTTGCACCCAATGCGAAGTTCTTTGATATTTCTTCTTTCGAAACGAGTTTCGTATCGCCATTTGAATTGCGTAGTAACAATTCCTTGATGTCTTCGTCTCCATCTTTAGTACGGACGGTTAAGCTTATTTTATCACCAGGACGACGTTTTCCGATTTCTTCTTGTAGTTCTGCAACTGAATTGACCTCTTTCGAACCAATTTTTAAAATGACTTCACCATCCTTCATTCCTGCTTTATCTGCACTTCCATCTGCAACAACCTTGGAAACAAATACTCCTTTTGTATTTGGCAATTTGTTTTTCTCTTTCAATTCTTGATTGATATCAGCAATTTGAACGCCCAAATACCCTCGCTGAACTATTCCATAATCTATCAAGTCACGCATGACTTTTTCCACCAAATTAACAGGAACAGCGAATGAATAGCCAGTATAACTTCCTGTCTGAGAAGCAATGGCGGTGTTGATCCCAACGAGTTCTCCTCGTGTATTGACCAATGCACCACCGCTATTCCCAGGATTTACAGCGGCATCTGTTTGAATAAACGATTCTATGGGTACGACATTCGGATTGGTTCGGTCAGAAAGCAGATTTATGTTGCGCGCTTTCGCAGAAACTATACCTGCAGT
>CALPWQ020000110.1 GCA_943327315.2 Chitinophaga pinensis | reverse complement strand
TTGTCAACAAGTTGATTTAAATCATCAACACCCGCAGAAGATCGCACATCGAATGCAATTGTACCTGGAGAAACACCTGCTTCAAAGCTTGAAACAATGGTATTTGAAGCATCATAGATGCGTACGGTTCCAAATGAAAAGAAGTCCGTTGAAGATGCATACATGTTGCCACTCACAGGTTCTTGCGCCAACTCGTAGTATTCATTTGCAAATCCATTCAACGGACCAACATTGTTCATCACAGTCACATCAAACTCATTCAATACAGTTTCCATAGATACTTGGTACACCAGCTTGTTGTCGCGCAAGGCTGAAGTTCCGCATCCTGTAGAAACGGCTGACAACGAAATGGTAGAAACTGCAGATCCATCCAATGGAATGCGAGATACTGAAGCGCCGCTCCAATCTTTGTTATTCACAGAATAGAGATAATTTCCAGAACGTACTAGATTGTCAGGATTCGTCCCATTGACACCAAGATCAACTTCATTTCCATAAGTCAAGGTTGTTAAGTCGAGTTTTCCAACGATTCCTTTTTCATTCCCCCACTCGTAGCCATTGTTTACAGCGATGTAGGCAGAGCTTCCATCAACAACTATGTTTTGCGACGCCCACTTCGGCCCCTGAACCGTATCAATAGCTGCTAGCAATTGTAAGGTTGTGGCATCGTACACATGCAGATACGAATCATAGGTCGTAAGGTACTCACCGCGAGTAGCAACCAATTTATTTTGCCAAAGGGCCAAATTTCGTACACCAGCACAAACCACCGAAGCCACTTCTTGATGGGTATTGAGATCCATCTTGAAAATCTTCGTGTCCGCAGCGACATAATAGTAGTTTCCAGAAATAATTAAGTCTGACGCAAAGCGCATGTTCTCAAGCGTGTCAACAACGACATAATTTTGATTTTGTGGGTTGTAAGCACCAATCGTTACAGGTGTTACAATGGCGGACGCGGCATAATCGTAATAACCTTCATTCAGGATGATTACTTGATTCACATAATTTTGCGCGAAGGTAAGCCCACTCACACAAAGTCCAACGACAAGGATTGCCTTTTTCATTCGTTCTGTTTTTAAACGGTTAATAAACTAAAAACAAGAAGCATGAAAAAAGAAGGACAAGCCGAATACAACAATTCGGGCTAGAGTCCGACTTTATTCTGAAGTCTTCTCTACATGTCTAGGGCAAGTATTCTGACTCTTACCAACTCTCTTTCGCCTTCCCATCTTGACAGACAGTGGCCTTTTTTGAAAGAGATTTGCGGCAATTACAGCTGCAGATACAGTTCTGGATTTACACCAGATTCCTTATTAATCCACTAGGTGGAACCAAAGACAGGACGAATTTACACAATTATTAGATAACCGTTCGATTTTTCATCTCATTCTTCTTCTCGTTGCGGTCAAGCTTGTAGGTGTATTGGACCATAATCGTGCGTGGAGGTTCGATTTTCAAGGGACGAAGAGAATAACTTCGGTTTAAAATATTGCTTCCAATGATGGCAATTTTATGCATCGACGTTAGGCTGTAGGAAATTCGTGCATCGAAAATCCAATTCCCGAATCGGTGATCATTGAAATAATCCATATAGCGCAAATTCTGAAGAGCCGGCGTATCGTTTGTCAATGTATCAAAATTGGCAATTACCGCATCCATGTTGATGATTTTACTGAAATACTTTGCACTTAAACCTACAGCCAACTTTTTATTGTAAACCCATTCTGCATCGAACTTCACGTTGTGTAAGAAGCGGTATTTTAAGATTCCTTTAGAAGGATCGAGTGATGTCGAATTGTAACTAAACACGCGATTGAGCGAGTCGGTTGCATACACATAGTCAGGTGTTAAAGTCGTTGGCACGATGTAGTTGTACCCCGCCATAAACGTCAATTCAGATTTTTTACTGGTCTTGGCAATTCCGGAAAATGAAGCATCTATACCTAAAACCCGCGATTGTCCAGTATTCATGAACATGAATCCCGCACTTTTACCCAATGTTTCGATGGATGTCAACTCCTTCCAAATTCCAAACATGTATTCAATGGTATTTTGATATTCCTGCCAGAATCCAGCAATATCAAGGAACCCGTACAATTTCCCAAATTTCAACCCTTGCTTGATCCCAATTTCCGCATTCCAACTGCTTTCAGGCTTTAAACCTGGATTTGGAAAAACCCCAAAGTTTCCAACACCTGTCTTGATGAAACGTTCCGTTATCGTTGGAAATCGATACCCTTGACCATAGGAAGCACGCAAATACGTTTCTTGATACAACTTGATGCTTGCACCAGCTCTAAAAATCGGCTTTAACGCTGTAATACTATCGTTCAACTGAAAATACTCCAGACGTCCGCCAGCGGAAAGATTTAAGGTCTTTTTGATCTTACTTTCCAATTGCGTGTACGCAGAAATATTGAGCATCTGATTGTTTGGACTTCCCGAACCGACATAAATGTTTGCATACGAATTGGTAAAAGTACCAGTCACACCACCAATGAAATCAAGGTTGTTGAGTTGTGGATAGGTCTTTTGAAACATATAATCTCCGTAAGCCGTTGTCGCACGGTTGGACTGATTCGCACTCATGTTATTCTCCACATGCAACAATCGTCCGCGAAGGCTATGTTTCCCATTTGTTTGTGTAAAAATGTTCACGAACGGATCTAGATTAAAGATGAATTGATCTTGTAAGAAAATGGCTCCAGGATAAGCGCGGTACAGCCCTGTTGAATCGTTCAACCACGCCAAAGGCATGTTGGTATGCATCTTCATGAAGTTTCCATTCAATCCATAACTTAATCCATTGATTTTCTTTGACCGATAGCGCAAATTGAAGTTGAAACGCCCACGTATGGATACGAGGTCCTTTTCAGTGAAATTGGTAAGCGTATCGGGAAAAGTCAAGGCCACCACTGAATCTGTAATTGGCGGTCCGATGTATCCGTGATCATAATTGAAGTTTCCACCTACCACAAGATCTAGGTTGCCAAACATTTGCGAATGCAAGAAATTCACACCGTGAATCCCTGGGTAATTTGTGGCCCAATTGGCACCGTTGACATTTGGTGTTGAATACATGCCAGAATACACATTGACTTTTGTCAACGGCTTAATCCCTGGATATGCTGTGCGTATGTGCACAGACCCTGAAAGTGCAGAGCTACCAGACAATACAGATGCTGCTCCTTTGATGACTTCAATTTGGCTGATGTTCTCCACGGGAATGAATCCCCATTCAGGACGACCTGCATCTCCCGACAACATCGGCATATCATCCACAATGACCGCTACTTTTGAACCAACCCCAAAAGTAAACCCACTTCCACCTCGAATCTGTGGCTCACCATCTAAAATATTCAACCCTGGCGTTTGATCCAAAGCTGTTTCAATGCTTCGGGTATTTTTATTCTCAATGATTTGCGGCTTGATGATTTGCATCGAAACGGTTTGTTCCTCAATGGGCTTATCAAACTTTCCGACTTTCACCTCTACCCCTTCAATTTCTTGCACATAGTTGGTCAATACAATATCACGCAACACAGTTTTATTTGCAATGACTGTTACCGTTAAGGTGTCGGTAATCATACCCGTGAAACGACAAATCAACAAAGCGTCTCCGGATGGAACTTCGAGGGTATAATTCCCTTTGCCATCTGTAACTGCACCGATAGTGACATCCTTTTTGTAGATGACTGAGGCTCCTGTCAATGGCTCGCCCTTGTCGTCACGTACTGTTCCAGAAATTTTACCATTTTGCGATAGGGCAGTTCCTGACAAAATGCAAAGCACCAAAAATAGAATGTACCGTTTCATAGCATAGATCTAAAATGAAGAATACGACCCTTTCGAGTCGTATTCTTATCAATTTGAATGGGATTATTTACGAATCAGCTTCACAATTTGACGCGCACCTGTTGAGGTTGTCAAATGTGCGAAGTATACGCCTGATGTTAAATTCAACAACTCCACCGAAGATGACTCAGGAGTCATGCTTGATTCAGCAATTACCTTTCCTGCCATGTCGAACAATTGGAATTCAACGGATTCAGTCAAGCCTTCAAAGCTCACCTCTGTTGTAAATGGATTTGGTGATGCAACGACACCAGTCAACGCTGTTTGCTCATCCAATCCAACACCTGAGGTGGTAATGGTGATTGTCGTTTGATCCGTACAAAGTGTTAGTGCATTTCCTCCTGTTGCTGTCAATACAACGGTATAGGTTCCGTTTGCAGCAAAGGTATGCACTGGTGATGCATCGATGGATGATGAAGCATCACCAAAATCCCATGAGTAAGACGATCCGTTCGTTGTTGTATTTGTGAACGTCACCACATTCCCATTCACCGTGTATGTTGCGGCTGCAACAGGTGAAGGAAGAACGTTTACTGTGATTGGTGAAGATGTTCCTGCTCCGTCACATGCATTTGCGTTGGTAACCGTAACGATATATGTGCCTGTTCCACTTGCTGTTACTGTGATTGATTGTGTTGTTTCTCCACCGTTGTTCCAAAGATAAGAATCGGCAACAGATGACGTCAATACGATGGAATCACCGCTACATACTTCAGTTGCTGATGCACTTACCGTTGGGATTGGCGCATTGCTCACACTCACTGAAGTTGGCGTCGATGTTGCGGAACATCCATTTCCATCTGTGTATGTCACTGAATAAGATCCAGAGGTTGTTACTGTTATTGATGCACCTGTCCCCGCCGAGTTTGACCAAACATTACCTGTTGCCTGACTTGACGTCAATACGACAGAACCGCCCGTGCAAAACGTTGTAGGACCATTCGCTGTAATTGTTGGAGTCGCCGGTGCAGCGTCTACTGTAATGATATTCGTTTGAGTAATTGTTTTGCTACCCCACTGGTTTGTAGCCGTCAAAGTAACGCTATATGTTCCAGGTGTGTTGTAGGTAACAGTTGGATTTGTCGCTGCACTCGTTGCGGGTGAACCTCCAGGGAAGGACCATGAGTATGTTGTCGGATAGTTCGTTGATGTGTTTGTAAAGTTCACTGTTCCACCTTGGCATACCGTAGCTGTCGCTGGCGTGAATGAAGGCTTAGGTACATAAATCAATTCCACATCATCAATCAATACTTCATCATTCGCAGCTCCACCACCTGGTGTTTGGTTGGTTGTGAATGTCAATAAAATATAGCTTACTGTACTTGCCGCACCGCTGTACACAAAAGGAACTGATTTGCGTACCCAAGCACCTGCTGTAGCCGGATAGTTCAATGTTGCTTCTGCCACCACGTGTGGAACAGAAGCGGCATCGATTGGATCGCGTAAATCATAATTGTCATGCAAGATCGCATGCATACGTGCATTTTGAACACCTCCGCCGCCTTGCGTATATCTCACCCAAAAAACGATTGAATCTGGACGATCGGTGATGGCTTCACTGTAGTTTGCATCTGCTTGCAAACTGATATTGTAATTGGCTGAATTTGTCGGTGTCGAACTTCCCATGTTGATTCTTCCAATTGTCATGTTTCCGTTTGCTACAATGCCAAGAACTGATTTTGCCCAAACGCGCGCAGAGTAAGTACCTGTTGCGCCCGCACGAACAATCGCTGAACGCTGCACTTGTTGCGATGCAAATCCAACCAAACCTCCTTGACCAGACAAAAAACTATTCCAATTGGTAGGTTCTTCGGTTGTTGCACCTAAATTGGTCCAAGTTTCCATGCCAGAATTGCCTATTTGTGTCTGCGACAGACCATTAAGAGCAAAAAATAGTAGTGAAAATGTAAGTAATTTTCTTATCATAGTTCAGTTTTTAGAGTTCAAATATAGAAAACACTGCGGAATAGACAACAATCATTTTTCCACACTGCCTTCAAGAAGAGTTCATAACATTTTAACAATCCCTGCATTATATTCGTAAAGGAACAATTTCGTAAACCATGAACACGTATCTAAGGAATGTTCACTTCATCTCTTTGATTACATTTGTAGTATGTCGGAAAGAAATTTAAACCCCAACATTGAACTTCCAGTCATGGAGCAATTCTACACCATTCAAGGTGAAGGCAAACATTCTGGTCGCGCAGCATATTTCATTCGCCTCGCTGGCTGCGACGTTGGTTGCGTATGGTGCGATGTGAAAGAAAGCTGGGAGGCAGGACTACATCCTTTGGTTCCAATCGACAGCTTAGTTCAAGAAGCTGTCGCATCAAATTGTGGTTTTGTTGTCATCACAGGTGGTGAACCTGCGATGTATGATTTAAGTTCCCTTACATCCAAACTCAAAGCTGAAAATATAGAAATCGCCATTGAAACCTCAGGGACCTATCCCCTTCATGGTCAGATCGATTGGTATTGTTTCTCACCAAAAAAATTCAAAGCACCAATTGATGATGCCTATCTATTGGCCAACGAATTAAAAGTCGTGATAGCTCATCCTTCTGACTTTAGTTGGGCAGAAGAACATGCCGAGCGCGTCACTCGAGACTGCCAGCTTTACCTTCAGCCAGAATGGTCAAAACAGGAACGCTTTTTGCCAATGGCCATCGATTTTGTAAAGGAACATCCGAGATGGAAAATTTCCCTTCAGACGCATAAATACATGAATATTCCTTAATCTATGTCTAAAATTTTCAACACATTCGTTTTGTTCTTCATGCTACTTTCCACGGCATGCAGCACTGCCCAAATGGCCTATTCAACCAAGGATAAAAAAGCCATTAAGTTTTTTGAAGAAGGTCAAAAGGCACCAAACCTGCTGTTGGACCAACGGACGGGACGACCAGATTATGCGGCAGGGCTGGCCTTGATGAAAAAAGCGATTGAACGCGATGCAAACTTCTGGGAAGCATACGTTTTTGCTGGTGAATTCTGCGAATACCTCGGAGACCGTGGTCATGCGATTCAGTATTACGAATCCGCTCTTCATATCAATCCAAACCACAGCAGCTCAGGAAGCACTTACTTTTTCTTAGCTAACTTGTTGTTTCTTGAAGGTGATTACAACGCCTGTTTAAAGAACATTGATATCTTCGAAAAAAACAGAAATGCGAATCCAGATTTATTGAGAGAAAGCGCAAGAATTCGCGAGAATTGTGAGTTTTCCATCGAAGCCATTAAACATCCCTTGCGTTTCAACCCAATGAACTTAGGTCCTGGCGTAAACACAAGCGCTCCAGAATATTACCCCACCATTACAGTGGATGGAAAAGTGCTCCTCTTTACCAGACGTATTCCGGACGAACGTGTTCCCGTCTACAAAGCCCAAGAGGACTTTTACTATGCACTTTTGAATGACAATGGCCTTTGGACCACCGCCCAGCCGATGCCGAATAACATCAATACCATCATGAACGAAGGTGCGCCGACCATTGGCCCTGATGGTCGCTCACTGGTTTTTGTTGCGTGCTCCGATCTATCAGGGGATAACGACTACGGCGAAAATAGAACAGGACGTGGAAGTTGTGACTTGTTCATTACCAAAAGAATTGGTCAGCGTTGGACCGACCCAACAAATTTACCCGGTAATGTAAATTCAGGGTCATGGGAAAGTCAGCCATCACTCTCTGCCGATGGAAAAACCCTTTATTTTATTCGCCGCGTCAGCCGAAAAGGTGAACCAAAAGACATGGATATTTTTGTGTCTCGCCTGTTAGACAATGGTCAATGGTCAACACCAGAACGTCTACCAAATTACATCAACACTCCTTTTGAAGAAGAATCCGTGCTCATTCATCCCGACGGAAAAACCTTGTATTTTGCCTCACGCGGACACATTGGCATGGGTGGTTCAGACCTGTATGTGTGCCGAATGACGGACAAAGGGACATGGTCTGCACCAGAAAACTTGGGTTATCCAATCAACACGAGATACGATGAAAACTCCTTATTGGTCTCTGCCGATGGGGAAATTGCCTTTTTCGCCTCCAATCGTGAGGGTGGTTTTGGCGATTTAGACATCTATAAATTTGAGCTGCCCGAAGAATTCAGGCCTACAAAAACACTTTATTTCGAGGGGATTGTTTTTGATATTACCACGAAAAAGCCCTTGCCTGGAAAATTCCAACTCGTTGATTTAAAAACGGGCAAAGAAGTTATTTATTCCGAAGCCGACAAAGTGAGTGGTGAATTTATGGTTTCTCTGCCGGTGAATCACGAATATGCATTGAATGTGACGTATCCCGGGTATTCCTTCTTTTCCAAGAACTTCAACATGACAAATCCAGAAGGGCTTGAGGCCATTCACATGGATGTACCGATGGTGCCTTTAAGCAGCGATATCCCAGTAATTCTAGCAAATGTGTTTTTTGACTTGACCAAAGCTACCTTGAGACAGGAGTCTTTTGTTGAATTGGATAAACTCCTCGATTTCATGACAAAAAATCCAAGCATGAAAATTGAAATTTCAGGGCATACAGACACCCGTGGAGACGATAAAGAAAACATGAAACTCTCCTCAGAGCGTGCAAAAGCAGTGTATGAGTATTTAATCAGCAAAGGCATTGCAGCGGACCGATTAAGCCATAAAGGATATGGAGAAAGTAAGCCTATGATTAGTGATTCAGAAATCAGTAAATTAGCAACGGAAAAGGAGCGTGAAGCAGCGCATCAATCCAATAGAAGAACTGAATATCGTGTTGTAAAATGATGCATTTTTTAAAGTTAATTCGCCTTGTTAATCTTCTGATCATCGTTTTGACGATGTATGGAGTGCATACCTTTCTGATTGCTGTCAATTATGATGAAATGGTCAATACCCATGCGGTTGACTTCTTTCTTCTCGTACTTTCTACAGTAATGATAGCGGCAGGAGGCAACATCATCAATGATTATTTTGATGTCAAAGCTGATCGCGTAAACAAGCCAGAGAAACTCATCATTACCAAGCATATAAAACGTCGTTGGGCCATCGTGACCCACTGGGCATTGAACGGAATTGCTTTTTCGATTGCCATCTATCTCAGCATCAAATACCAATCGCTTTGGTTTGTCTTCATTCACCTCATTTCCATCAACACACTTTGGTTCTACAGCATGCTCTTTAAGCGCAAAGTGCTCGTTGGAAATGTCATGATTGCTGCGATGACGGCTCTAGTACCAATTCTGGTTATTGTTTTCTTCCGGGTAAATAATTATTCCCCGTACCCGCATTCCGAGTTTGACCCACTCTCCTGGGACGCCGATATTGATTATTCAGTGATTTACCTTATTTCCGCTTTTGCTTTTGTTCAAAATTTAGCTCGTGAAATCGTCAAAGATGCACAAGATGTTGCTGGGGATCAATTGATCTATGTAAAATCTTTACCCATGGTTATTGGTGAATCAAAGTCACTTAAAATTGTCATAGCACTGCTTCTTGCCCTTCCCATTTTATATGTATGGATATCTGTATTAGAGTTGGATACCATCTTACAAAACACCTCGTTTTTCAAGGCTTCCCTTCCTTTTGCAGTGGCGGCATTCTTGAATTTATGTGTGATTCTCTTGATGCTCATTCAAAAGAAAATGCGCCTAAAGTTATACGACGCCTTGATTAAAATCTCGATGCTCTGCGGAGTGCTTGCCACATTCTACATCGCTTACTTGTATTCATGAAAATCATTTTAGGATCAGCGTCACCACGACGTAAAGAGTTGCTCAGTGCAGCAGGATTTTCTTTTGAGGTGCGCACCAAAGATACAGACGAGTCATTTCCATCAGAATTACCAAGTGATGAAGTCGCCTTGTTTGTGGCAACGAAAAAACTACATGCGCTGTTGGAAGACATCGATGAGGATACTGTGCTCATCTGCGCAGACACGACAGTTGTTGTTGATGAAGTCATTTTAAATAAGCCTAAAGATGCTTTAGACGCCAAGAAAATGCTTCAATTGCTATCTGGTCGCTCACACAAAGTCATCACCGGTGTTTGCCTCGCATCAAAGCAAAAAAGCCATTCTTTTTCTGTGGTAACAACCGTTCTTTTCAAGGAATTGTCTTCCGATGAGATTAAGTATTACATTCAAGAATTCAAACCATTCGACAAAGCCGGTGGTTACGGGATTCAAGAATGGATTGGTCATGCGGCAATAGTGCGCATTGAGGGTTCTTACAACAATGTTGTAGGCTTGCCCACACATGAAGTGTATGAGGCACTTCGGATGTTTCTATAAACGAAAAAAGTCCACCGAAGTGGACTTTCAACTATTTTCTTTCAAGTGTCTTAAAGTGCTCTAAAGGTCACACGGCGGTTTTTTGCCATTTGAAGTTCTTGATCATCGGATTCAGAAATTTCATCATTCGGTATTGCACTATTTTCTACAACAGATATAAGTCGATTTGGATCAATCCCCTTCCCTTTCAAATACGCAATTACCGCATCTACACGTTTTTCAGCCATTCCCGAATATTGTGTTTTCTCAACCCCCACAGAATCTTCCATCGCATCGCTGTGTCCAATCACTTCGAGTTTCATCGCAGGATTTTCAGTCATCTTTTGTGCAATAAGATCCAGCATTGACTTTCCATCAGG
>CALPWQ020000109.1 GCA_943327315.2 Chitinophaga pinensis | reverse complement strand
TTGGTCATTTTGAATGATGTTCAGGTTTTGTTCGCTCACCTCCGTTCTCCGCTGCGGAAAAGCCGCTGGGGCGGAATATCAAAAGCGAATTGTAGTGAACTTCTCTAGTATTGAAACCTGCGTTATAGCTTAGGAAGCATGTAAAAACCACCCCATGCCCCTCCACGAGGGGATTTCTTTTTTTTTCTTGGTGAGTGTCCACTCACCAAACATTCATGATTCGTAATCATTGTTGTCCTACTAAACCCACCTTCATATTATATCCAATCGGGTTAACTTAGTAAAACCAATGATTTCAATGGTTTCAAGAAGAGCAGTAAATTTTTATCGGACAACAGTAACTCGTAACTCGTCATTCGTAATTAGTAATTAGTAACTCGTCATTCGTAATTAGTAACTCGTAATTAGTAACTCGTAATTCGTCACTCACTCAGTTCTTCTCGGGGTTGATCGGAAAATTCGCAATGATCTTAAACCGTTCGCCTTGTTTTTCCAAGCAGTGTTTCCAGAAGTCATCATCGGAAGTGGAGAGAATGTCGGCTTGCGCAATGTTGTCGGCAACAAACCATCCGTTTTCAGCCAACTCATCAGCCAATTGTCCTGCAGCCCAGCCAGAGTAGCCTATGAAGAAACGGATGCCAAGTCGTGCAGTTTCGTCTTTAATTAATTGTTCTTTGATTTGATCAAAATTTCCACCAAAGTAAAGCCCGTCCAAGATTTCGAAGCTGTGCTCGATGTCACTGAAGGAGTGGATGTAGAATAAGTTCGTTGTGTCGACTGGACCCCCGATGCTTACGCGAGCTTTAATGTCTGGAAACTGCTTGTCGAGCTCGTGCAAGTCATCTTCCAAATAGTGATTCAAGACAAAGCCAAAGGTGCCGTTTTCATCGTGCTCACAGACCAAAACTACAGACCTTCGAAAAAACTCTTCTTTGAGAAAAGGGTCGGAAATGAGGATAACACCACTCCGGGGGTCTTTTTGATTCTTAAAGGAGAGGTCAAGCATTCACTTAGTTTTTCTTTTCTTCTTTTTCGGCGTCAAGCACGCGTTTCTCACGCTGCATCTGGTTTTCACCGTTTATTTGTTTCTGCTTGAACAATTCGTAGCGTGTCGGTTCAACGCGTTTTGGCCAGCTGTTGTTGCTAAAGTCGGTGTCTGCCGTCTCAAGGTTGGGGTCTAAGCGGAAGGATATCACTTCTTTGTCGAAGATGAATACTTTCGTCACCTTGTCTTCGTATTGACGCCAAATCTCTGCTGGAATGCGAATGATCTCGGTGGTGTTGTCGGCGAATGTCACTTCAATGATCAAGGGCATCACCAATCCACCCAAGTTGCTAAAGGTCAATTCGTAGAACTGCTTGTTGGCATTGAGGAGCTGTAGGTCTTCTTTGGACATTTTGGCAAGAAACTCGGCATATTCTTTTCGATCTAAGGCATCGACAAAGTAAATGTTGCGTTTCGCGTAAAAATCATCAATGTTTGGATCGGCCTCGTTGATGGTTTGTTTAATCGACTCTTTGTTTCTATCATCACCGATGAAATGATCTTTGGCCAAGTCGTTCGATTGTTTGATCGACTTTTCCACTTCTGGATTCATGGTGTTTAACTGAAACCACTTCACATTGTCGATGGAAAGATCGACATGGTCGGTGGAGTAGAACCATCCGCGCCAGAACCAGTCGAGGTCAACGGCAGAGGCATCTTCCATGGTGCGGAAAAAGTCTGCTGGTGTTGGGTGTTTCAGTGCCCAACGTTCGCAGTACATTTTGAAGGCGTAGTCAAACAGTTCACGCCCCATGATGGTTTCGCGCAAGATATTTAAGGCTGTAGCCGGCTTTCCATAGGCATTGTTACCGAACTGGAAAATGGATTCTGAGTTGGTCATGATGGGTGAAATGAATTTCTTGTCCCCACGCATGTAATCGGCAATCATGTAGGCAGGTCCTCTTCGTGAAGGATAGCCGCGTTCCCATTCTTGCTCGGTGAGGTATTGCACAAAAGTGTTTAATCCTTCGTCCATCCATGTCCATTGGCGTTCATCGGAATTGATGATCATCGGGAAGAAGTTGTGTCCGACTTCGTGGATAATCACCCCCCACATGCCGTACTTCGTTTCTTGGGAATAGGTTCCATCTTCTTCTGGACGTCCGCCATTGAAGCAAATCATGGGGTATTCCATGCCGATCCATTTGGAATGCACAGAAATCGCTACAGGATAAGGGTAGTCGACGGTGTATTTTGAATAGGTTTTAATCGTGTGGGCAACCAGTTTTGTGGAAAAGCGCTCCCACAATGGATTCCCTTCTTTTGGATAGTAGGACATGGCAAGCACATTTTTCCCGCCGACTTTCACCGCTTGGGCATCCCAGATGAATTTTCGGGAAGAGGCAAAGGCAAAATCGCGCACATTGGTGGCCTTGAATGTCCATGTTTTAAGCGCTTTTTCTTTGGATTTTTCTTTCATTTCGGCCTCGGCCTGTGTCACAATCAATACAGGTGAATCTGCATTCTTCGCTTTTTCAAAGCGCTTGCGCTGTTCGGCAGTTAATACCGCATTTCCATTTTGCAATTCTCCAGTTGCCGCAACGATGTGGTCGGAAGGTACGGTGATGTTCACTTCGTAATCGCCAAAAGGAAGAGCAAATTCGCCACGACCTAAAAACTGTTTGTTCTGCCAACCTTCAACATCATTGTAAACACACATTCTTGGAAAGAAATGGGCAACAGTGTACAGGTAGTTTTGGTCCTTTTCGAAGTATTCGTAACCAGATCGGCCTCCAACAGCCATTCGGTCGTTGATGTTGTACCACCATTTGATTTTAAAAGTGATGCTCGTGTTAGGCGCCAAAGGTTTTTCAAGGTCAATGCGCAACATGGTTTTATTTATGGCATAAGCCATTGTTTGACCTGAAGTAGAGGTAATGGCATCGATTTTAAATCCACCGTCGTAATATTGAAAACGTTTTTTTACATCCCCGATACTTTTGAAGTCCTCCATTTTTTCTACCTCAATGAGCTTGGTGTCTGAATTTTGTGCGTAGAGGTTTTGATCCAGCTGAAGCCACAAGTATTCGAGTTGATCAGGCGAATTGTTGGTGTAGGTGATGGTTTCTTCGCCAGTCAATTTTTGTGTGGCATCATCGATGGTAATGGCAATTTTATAATCGGCCTTTTGCTGGTAATAGTTATGTCCAGGAGCACCAGCTGCTGTTCTGTATTCGTTTGGCGTAGGCAACTCAATATCGAGTTGAGCGAATTTATTTTGCCCAAAAGCGCTAGTGAAAAGGAATGAGGTACAACAAACGATGAGGATACGATTCATAAGGGATTTATTTTAAAGGTGTCTGTGCGTTGCGAATTTAGGAACACACGGGTTGTTTTTTTATCGTGGTAAATGAAGGTCATTTTGTTTTGCTGTTCAGGATATCGGTCCATGAAGATAGCGAAGTGAATCATGAAGGTTTCTGTGATTTCATGAACAGCTGAGGACAAGTAAATGTTTGTTGTACCCGTTAGTGTGTTTTCAATGCCTTCGATCTCCCAGACCAGAGGTTCGTCGTCCCTTGAACTGAAATAAAAAGTAGATTGAATATGTGTTGCAATGGAAGAAACAAGGAGGCTGTCCATTGAACTTGAGGACAAAGCGCCTTTGATCAATTCTTTTTCGGATAGGACGCGCTCCAAATCATGAGTGGAAACGGTCAGAGTGGCCTCGAGCCTTCCATTTAAATCGTTGTACTTCACTTCTGCAAAAGCGAAATAAGTGTCATGTGCTTTCAATGTTGAACTGAAAAACGCGAAAAGTACGCACAAGAGATATACCGATTTACTCATTTTGGTCATTTAAAGCACTTAAAATTAGTAGAAAATAGATGAAACGTCTATATTGCATGAATAACCACTTGAAAATAATCGTATGAGGAATCAAATCTATCGGGACTTTCCTGGAAATATCAGCGAATTGGTGTTGATATTTAATCAAAATTCTGTCTTTACCCATGTGTTCGAACCAAATGGCACTCAGCTATTTGTGCAGCCTGATGCGTTTCTTGGTCGTCATGTATCTGAAGTTCTTCCGCCGGAAATCATTGAGGAAATGAATGACTCTATCGAAGAGGTGAGAAACAATCATACTTTTTGCGAAACGGAATTTTCTCGGTTTCAAAATGGTAAAGAAGAATGGTACCATTGCAAGCTTGGACTTTTTAGCGTGGAGGATGGTTCTCCCGAACATTTTGCTGCGATGATTCGAAATTGTACAAAAGAACATGAAACGATTGCACGACTTGAGAAGAAGAAAAAAATGCTTTCAGCAATAGCTGCGGCGAGCCAGGAGTTATTGGACAATAAACGCTTGGAGGATGCGCTTTCATTTGGGTTGAAAGAAATCGGGGAATCAATCGATACCGACCATGTCTACATTTTTGAAAATTCAATCGATTATGAAAGCGGAATGGCTCTTTGCACGCGGACCTACGAGTGGGCACCTTTTGGCGCAAGTAACGCAATGGATTTTGGCGAAAACACCTCGTATCGCCTGGAGGAAATTCCCGAGCTTATTGTTCCACTCATGGACAACCACCCCTTGAATACCTGCACGCGTGAACTGCCCGATTCTTTAATTAAGTCCATTTTGGAGTCTCGAGGTGTCATGTCATTGCTCATCATTCCAATTTATACACAGGACATTTTTTGGGGATTTATTGGCTTTGATGATTTTCATGAGGAACGCACCTGGACCGATGCTGAAATTGCGCTATTGAAATCTTTCGCGATTTCTATCGCCAATGCGATGATTCGTCAGGAATTTGAGTTGGAATCAGTTGAAGCGAGACACCAAGCCGAACGAAGCAGCCGTTCGAAATCGGAATTCATTGCCAACATGAGCCATGAATTAAGAACTCCGTTAAATGGAGTACTTGGATTTGCTCAGCTTTTGGACCAAAGTGATTTAACGGATGAACAAAAGATCTTTAATACGGAGTTGATGAAATCTGCAAGTCAACTGTTGGTTTTGATTGATGACATGGTCGATTATACGCATTTCAACGCGGATGAACTCTATTTAAATAAAGGCAAAATAGATGTGGATGAATTGGTTCGCGACATCATTGAGGGCTTCGCTCAGATGAACACCACTGAGAATAAATTTGTCGTGCATGTTTCGGAGGATGTCCCCGAGTCATTTATTGCTGATTATGAGCGTTTGCGGCAAGTATTGATTCAGCTCCTATCGAATGCGAATAAGTTCACAAAAGAGGGAGTAGTTGAATTCATCGTCGATTGGATTGATGGCTTTATGTATTTTGGTGTCCGCGATAGTGGCATTGGTATCGATGATTTTGAAATCCCACTTCTTGGAACACCTTTTTATCAAGTTGATTCGTCAATCACCAAAAAATATCCGGGCACGGGAGTAGGCTTGTCCATTGTAAAACGATTGCTTAAAGCCATGAAAAGTGACTTACACATCGAAAGTAAATTGGGCGACGGGAGTTTATTCTTTTTCTTTTTGCCAACAATCATTGATCCCGGTGAAAGTGAAGAGGTTTAATAAAACGCATGCTTCATGACCAATGCAAATCCTATATTTGTAAAAAAAAATAAGCCATGAAAGTGTACGGAAATATTTTGGAGACGATTGGAAATACCCCATTGGTAAGAATTAACAAACTTACAAGTGGAATTTCAGCCACCGTGTTGGCAAAGGTAGAGACGACCAATCCGGGCAATTCTGTGAAAGACCGCATGGCGCTAAAAATGATTGAAGATGCTGAAAAGGCGGGGATCATTAAGCCTGGAGCGACCATCATTGAGGGAACATCAGGAAACACAGGGATGGGCTTGGCATTGGCTTGCATCATCAAAGGCTATAAGTTGGTGTGCGTATTGAACGACAAGCAATCGAAAGAAAAGATGGACATACTTCGCGCTGTGGGTTCTGAAGTCGTGGTTTGTCCAACAGCGGTAGAGCCATCTGACCCGCGATCCTATTATTCTGTATCGCGCCGTTTGGCTGCTGAAACACCAAATTCATGGTACGTGAATCAGTACGACAACTTGTCGAATCGAGAGGCACACTACGAATCTACAGGACCTGAAATTTGGGACCAAACAGACGGGAAAATCACTCACTTTGTGGTTGGTGTTGGTACCGGAGGAACGATTTCGGGCGTTGGTAAATATTTGAAAGAAAAGAATCCAAACATCAAGATTTGGGGAATTGACACCTATGGTTCGGTATTTAAAAAATACAAGGAAACAGGTATTTTTGATGAGAATGAAATTTATCCGTACATCACTGAAGGTATTGGAGAAGATATTTTGCCCGCAAATGTTGATTTTGATGTCATTGATGCTTTTGAAAAAGTGACCGATAAAGATGCTGCGGTCTATACCCGAAAATTGGCCCGTGAAGAGGGTATTTTTGTTGGAAATTCAGCTGGTGCAGCGATTAAAGGGATATTGCAACTTCAAGATCAACTTACAGCAGATGATGTTGTAGTGGTGTTGTTTCACGACCATGGTAGCCGCTATGTTGGTAAAATCTTCAATGACGATTGGATGCGCGAACGTGGATTCTTGGAGGAAGAATACAAGACCGCAGGTGAGTTGGTTGCTAAGAATGCCGATTCTCCATTGGTAACGGTTTTTGCTGAAGAATTGGTGTCACATGCCATTGCCAAAATGCGCAAATTTAGCATCTCTCAAATTCCTGTCCTGAAGGACAATACTTTCGTCGGTTCAATTGACGATAGCCACGTGTATCAATTGTTGGTGGAAGATCCATCATTGAGAGATTCTCCAATTTCTTCGATTATGGGTGCACCTTTTCCCGTGGTCAATCATTCGGCACATTTGGATGATTTGTGTAAGCTTATCAATAAGGATACTCCTGCAGTGTTGGTTGAATTGCCACAAGGTGGACATCACATTGTAACGCGTTACGATATCATATCGGCAATGTCGTGAAACCAAGAGAGTTTATCGATCAACTGGGACGAAAGTTTGTGTTAAATGACAATCCGAGGCGAATTGTGTCGTTGGTTCCGTCGCAAACAGAGTTGCTTAACGACCTTGGTATGGATGAATCTGTTGTGGGCATCACTAAATTCTGCATTCACCCTACGGAATGGTTTGAGTCAAAAGTTCGTGTTGGCGGAACGAAAAATGTAAACATTGAACGTGTTAAAGCACTAAACCCAGACCTCATTCTTGCCAACAAGGAGGAAAACACAAAAGAGGACATTGCCTTATTGGAAGAGATCGCACCCGTTTGGATCAGCGATATAAATTCATTCGAAGATGCCTTGAACATGATTCGTTCAGTTGGAGAACTGCTGGGGATTGAGGCTTCAGCTGAAAAACAAATCACAGAAATCACCAGAGCTTTTTCAAGTGCTGCGATTCAATCGCGGATTTCTGCGCTGTATTTTATTTGGAAAGATCCCGATTACTGCGCAGGAAAAGGTACCTTCATTTCTTCTATGCTGGAAAAAGCAGGGTTTATCAATGTATGTGAATCTCCCCGCTATCCTGAAGTTGGGACATTTGACATGTCACAGCCCGAATACATTTTACTGAGCACAGAGCCTTATCCATTTAAAGAAAAGGACAGGGACGAATACACGAATCGATATCCGAATGCGAAGGTAATTGTTGTGGATGGTGAAATGTTCTCTTGGTACGGTTCGCGCATGCGTTTGGCAGCAACTTATTTTAAACAGCTACAGCATCAAATTGGCCGAAATTAAAAATCGGATGATTTCATTGATGGGGTAGGTACCTTTTTTAAAAAGGATTTTACCAGTAAACTCCACTCCTTTGTCATTTTTATGGACCATGCGAATGTCCATGTTCCGGGTCGTCAATGCCAACTGTTTTGTGGCGTGAAAAAGTGGATTCATCTCCATCAGCGCAAGGGCTATGCCATCAGATTTGTAGCTAAAAAATGAAGATGGTTCTCCGCTCACCTTGAATAGAGTGGATGAATTTTTCTGTTCAATTTGTGGTGTTTGAGTGCTGCCAATGTAGCTTACACTGTCATTCAGTTTTTTGAAAAAGAAAAGTTGGTTCATCACAGAAATTTCCTGTCGTTTCTCATTGATGAGTAGAGCGTCTCCAAGTTTATCCTTTAAGAGAGCAATCAGGTCCGTTTTTTCTTTAAATCCGACGAGTAATTCTGCGTTGAGCTTTGGGATACCGTTGGCATTGGCTTCGTCAAAACCCAAAAAGTTAAAGTCGAAATGCGTGATGGGAAGATCTTCAAAGGGGAGTTCACTGAGGTTGGATGCTGAAATATGGAATCCTTTTTCTTTGAGTTGAGCGCGCGTCAGACGATTTATGGATGAATTTGGTGAGATTTCCCCACTAAATACGATGGTGTTTTCTGAGATATCAAGTTCAAAACGACCAAGTTTACCGCCAACGGAAATCAACTTATCCTCTCGAAGAGGTGCTTTTTGCTTCTTGGTTGAATTGGACAGTATATTGTCGGCAAGCTGCTCTAAATCAATGGCCGAAGCATGATTATTTTCCTTGCCGCCATAAGATAAAATTAGCCCAACCTCATTGTGCGTAATTGCCACTCTATGCGCCGTAACAGTGGATCCAATTGTTTCCTCAAAAGCATCTTCATCGTTCAGTTTTACAAGTACACCAATAACATAAGATGTTTTAAAAGGCATTTTAAACAACACAACATCAGAAAGATAATCAATCCCGTTGGGGGTAATTTTCTTGCCGTCCTTTTTTTGATGTTTTAACTTTCTGTAAAGTGAATTCACCAATTTAGAGTCTTCTGAGTCGATGAGCACCGATTGAATGGTTTGGTCAATGATGGCTCTTGAATGTATTCGAATGACCAAATCGGCATCCGCTGGAATGTAATTGAGTTGATTCTGCTTGGTCGTTAAAAGCAGTGTGTCGGTGATGAAAATGATTCCAATTAAAACACCTAATAAAAAAAGTAATCCAAAAGTTCGCGTAACTGCTTTAAGTGCTTGCATAGAACAAAAGTAAGTGAATTGTTTTATACCTAAATTTGGACATGAAAAATTTAGCACGATTTCTTTTTAAAATTTTTGGTTGGAAAATCGAAGAAAATTCTCCGGAGGGGGTTAGAAAATGCGTGATCGTTGTTGGTCCACATACTTCAAACTGGGATTTTGTGCTCGGTCGCTTAGCCTTTATTCTTTATGGCATTAAGCCGAAAATATTAATTAAAAAGGACCTGTTTTTCCCGCCCTTAGGCTGGATACTCAAAGCACTTGGAGGAATTCCCGTCGACCGAAAAAAGAACAACAATATCACTGAATTGGCTGTCGGATTATTCCAAAATAGAGAAGAATTGTACATGGTATTTACCCCTGAAGGAACCCGAAGTTACAATCCAAATTGGAAAAAAGGCTTTTATTACATTGCCTTAAAGGCGAAAGTTCCGATTTACATTTGCTACATGGATTTCGAAAACAAAAAAGGCGGTTTCCATAGCTTATTCGAACCCACAGGGGATGTGGATAAAGACATTGCCTACATAAAGAGTGTTCTTGGAAAGTTTAAAGGAAAGTACCCAGAGAAAGGAATTTATTGATCTTTTTTTAGTTCACCGGTTTTTTTATCAAACCCATACGGACAATGCTTACACCCACTTTTGCAACAATAGCCGCGTTTTAAATGGTATGCCTCAGTGAAAATAATGTACCCCTCTTCGCTGATGTAGTAATCATCTACCGTTAAATTTGATCGCTTGGAGAATCCAACAAAATCGTCGCTCATGTGCACAAATAAATTATTTAATCATTTTAAAATTAATGAATTATGCAATTGCCTTCACCCATTGAGGAAATTCATCTACGTTCTTGTAACAACAGAGATATAAAATTGTTCGCAAAACGCGATGATTTGATTCACGAGGTGATTTCTGGAAATAAATGGCGCAAGTTGAAATTCAACGTTAAGCAGTGTCGCGCATTGAAACACGAATGTATCCTAACTTTTGGTGGAGCATATTCAAATCATTTGCTCGCAACTGCAGCCGCATGCCAAAAAGAACAACTGAAATCTATCGGACTGGTGCGTGGAGAAGAATTGAACATTGACTCCAATCACATGCTAAAACAATGCGCCGAATATGGAATGCAATTGGTTTTTATTTCTCGCGAAGATTACGCGCTTCGCCATGAAAAGGAATACCATGAGGAGCTTGTATTGAAATATCCCGGGTCAATGGTTGTCCCCGAGGGTGGCGCGAACTACTACGGAATGATTGGCTGTCAGGAGATTATGGCAGAAACAGAAAACGATTTCGATTATGTTTTTGTTGCTCAGGGAACAACAACAAGTTCTTGTGGAATAGTATTGTCGCTGCCTGAACACACGAAACTCGTTGTAGTTCCTGTACTGAAGGGTTTTGATTCCATAATGGAGATGCGAAGGATGTTTAATTATAGCGGGTTTCCAAGTGAAATCATTGATGATTTGATGACACAAGTTACCGTTATGAATGACCATCATTTTGGGGGCTATGCCAAATATAGCGATGAACTATTGGAACGCATGGAACAGATTTTTGAAGAAACGAATATTCCCTTAGATCCAATTTATACTGGAAAAGCATTCGTGGCCATGCTTGATTTTATTGAAGAGAAAGATGTGCGCAACGCCAACGTTTTATTCGTTCATACAGGAGGGACAGCTGGAGGTAAAGCAATTGAAAAAGAGACAGGCAGGTGCTTTAGTTGATCGAGTATAGACCGCCTTCGCTGATGGAGCATAGAACATGGATCGAGTCCTTTGTCTTTCGTCAAACTAAAGCGAAAATTCCAGCCAATCGAAGAACAATCTAGTCCTGACATCTTAGATT
>CALPWQ020000108.1 GCA_943327315.2 Chitinophaga pinensis | reverse complement strand
TAAGATTTAAGGATGTGGTTTCATAATGTTTTACAACTTCCATTTTGAAAGCTTCACTGTAAAACGTGATTGTCTTTTTATTCATAAACACTCATTTTAAAAGTGTCTACTTTTTTTCAGGACGTCACACTAAGCACTCGAAGCCACGAGTTACGTGGTGACTAAGCACTCGAAGCCACGAGTTACGAATTTGATTCTACACAATTCGAAGTTCGATCAAGTCTTATAGCGCAGCGGTCTTTTGTCCTTCGAAGCTCAAAGAGCGAAGAAGTGTCTTTTGTCCTTTTTCGGGAAGTTACCGAATCAAAATCTCCACCCTTCTATTTGCCTGTTCCTCAGCGGCGAATTTAGGATGAAGGTACACAGGGCGGGTGTTGCCATAGCCCACAGAAATCATACGTTCTTTAGCAATCCCATTTTCAACCAAATATTGCATCACTTTTTTCGCACGCGATTCAGATAGCTTTTGTGCAGTAAACCCATTTTCTTCACCAATAGAATTTACATGCCCTTGTATTTCAATGCTCAAGTCAGCATTTAATGCCATAAAGTCCTTCAAACGACGAAGTTTAGTTTCTGATCCAGGCATGAAGTCGCTGGTTCCTTGTTTGAATTCTATTTCTTCAATTTGCAGCGATTTGCCTTTGGCTACAGGTTCTAAGTAGATGGTTATTTCTCTCGAAACATCTGCCTGTACAGTCAGACTTGTGTCCACAAAAAAGTAGCCCTCAGCATCACATTGAATATCTATTTTTCCGTTGTGATTCACATTAAACAGGAAGTCACTTCCACGATAAAATGCCTTAAGTTCTTTTAATCCAATGACTAAGAAATTTGAGGTAATGGTCTCTTTGGTCACAATATCCCGAACACGGATCGCCAATGTTGGTCCGAATTCATCGCTACGAGAATCTACAACCTTTGATTCATTTGAATATGCATGACTTCCCTTGGGTTTAAACTGAAAATTCATTTTTACAAAGGCCCTAACTTTGTCGACTGTTGTCAAGGCTATCGAAACCTTCGTGCCGGCATCAACGTCCATTGGATAAAGATATCCTGCTGAAGTCTCTTCTGTTAATCCTATCTTTTTTTCAGTTTTTGAATTGATTAATCGCTTGATCTCTGCGGAGCCCAACGCCAGTTCTTGACACATGTCTCCTGCACCTTCCTCGAAAACAACCATTTGTATGTAATTCTGGTCGATTTCTGTTGTTAGAGTCAATGTTCCGCTGTAGTCTGCAATAAATGTCAACCAAATGACATTGGAATTGGACAAATCGGATAGGGAGGAGTAGGCACTAAACTCATCAAACAATCCACCATTACCGGGGAATTGAAGGGTGTAATCGCCAGATTTAAATATATTTATAGCACCCTCGCAATCACCAATTTGATCCAAGTTAATTCGTCTTCCTTGTGCACTTGATAAAAGTGACACCAAAAAAATCAGCGCTGTAAGTAAATATTTTCCCATACGATTTTCCCAAATGTATGAAAAACAACATTCATTCACCAATAATATTAGCGAAATAACTAGAGATTCTTGATGAAGGACAAGCGTTTTGTGGTAATCCTGTCTACATGAACAGCTTGAGTGTTCCCTTCGAGGAAACCCGTAAAATCAATTGATCACGTGCAGGATAGATCCCTGTGAGCAGCAGTGATTGTACCGATGCTTTTAACTTGACACCCTCCGCTATGCTGGTGTTCAATTGTTCTTCAAGCATTTTTTTCATTTCCTCCAACTGAGGTTTTAAATCAAAGGTCGAACTCGCACGCATCATTTCTGTGATTTTATCGCTAAACAACCATTTTGCAGACTTGAGTAAGGCACTTTTCGTGCGGAGATCAAATTGTAGATCGGGGAAGGAAATGACTTGTTTTTCGGCATCAAAGGTAGGGGTGCCTGTGAGGTACAATACCCCTTTTTTCTTTCCGGAGAATGTTACCTCAATGTTCAATTGATTTTTATTGGCACCGTAAACTTTGACCTGGTCGAAGATGACTTCATTGTTTTTAATCATCACCTTTTGTCCTTTTATTTCGCGGGTAAAGATTGCGCTTAATGAGTCATAATTTGAGATAATATCTAACGATATATCAAATCCATCAGAATTTTTGTGGCTAGATAACTTAGGCAAAGCTGTTGCTTTCGTGTTGCTAGGTACTGCACTCAAAACTTTAGGTTTAGCTGTCAAATGCAAGTCAACCATCGCCTCTTTTCCATCAAAACGCACTTTTCCGAGAGAAATGCTTGTCGGTGTCAACATCAAATACCCATAGCCATTCATAGATAAAGGATCACTAAGCGATTTCCATGCGTCTTCGATGCTTGAACGAATATCGATGCCAGCGATTTGTTTGTCGATGTCATCTTCGAGGTCTTTCAATACTTTGGTTACTTCTTTTCTCAAAAGGGAGGTTGCATCGTATTTAAATACAGTGATTTCACACGCATCTGGTGTTTCAAATTTTTTCAGCGTGGTATTGGATTTGAACTTGAAGTCTGGGGTAACGGAGAATGTTGAGGTATAGCCAACGGTCACCTTACGCATTGGTTCACCAACGCCACAGCTGGCATAGACACGTGGAATAATGCAATTTCCCTTATCGTTGAAAAGAGAGGTACATTCTGGACAATAGTTTATTTTCAGTAAGTATTTCCCATCTACTTCAAAGTTCAAGTCAGTTCCTGCACCTTTAAATGAAATGGGCTCTCGGTCGAACCGATACGAATAACTTACGCCATCGCATTGTTCAAAATTGTCTTTAAACGTTTTTGGCAATGCCTTTTCGGTCATGGTAAGGTAAGGCCGCAAATCAATTTTTATCGGAATGCTGATGGACGATTCGACTTGTTCAGGTATAGGAAGTTCTTCGACCACGTTATCTGGTGCTTCAGGAGCAATAGATCCACATGAATTTAAACCGAAGGTGGCCAATAAAGCCAAGATGTAAATGGAACGCACAGCACTATGTATTTTAGTAAGTTTTAAAAATAAACGCGTGTAAATTTACCTATATTTGGTTGACATTATCACCATCACTTGCATGAAAAATAGACTTTTGGTATTGATTGTTAGTATGCTATTGCTCGCGTCATGCGTAAAGCAACGTTCATGCTTGTGTACCTCAACACATCTTGATATTTCTGGATACCATTTTTCAGAAACCATTTTTTATACCGCTACGAAAAAGTCAGCATTGGAAAATTGCGCAGCCAATGAAGACACCATTGGACCTGTGATTACATCTTGTGAGTTGAAATAAACGTTAACCTAGATTCCTGCCATGAATTCTTTTGAAATGTATTTTTTGTCGAATGGATTTTTATGGTGCTCATCCCGATTGTTTCCGTATCTCGCCTTTGTTCTTTTTGGTCTGCTATTCGCCTTTCTGTTGGTATGGATCTTAGGTCTTAAGGGTCATGTCAAGGCACTTTTCTTGGTGAGTATTCCACTCGTAGTTCTTTCCTTTTATTTCGCGATGTTCCCCATTTACCAAGGCGATTTCAGCAATGAAAATCAACAGATCAAGCGAGATTATAAGATGGGAGAATTGAAATTGAATCGTTTGGTGGTTTTAAGTTTACCCGGATGTCCGTATTGTTTGGAGTCCATGGAACGGATGAGAATCGTTAAACAACGTCATCCTAGCATCACGATAGAATATAAAGTGTGTCATGGAGACAGCGCGTCCTTGCTGTGGTTTAAAAAATATGGCAAAAAAGATTTCGTGTATTCCTTGGCTACGAACGTGGATATGACGAGTAAATTGGCTCAAGGTCTTTATCCAACCTATGTCTTATCTCGGAAATCCTATCTTATTGTTTGGTCGGTCGAACAGTTTGGAATGTCGGGGATTGACGAGGTGGAAGCATCCCTTTCAAAATAATTTGCGAATCTGATTATTTTTTCACTGGATTCAAGCTTGCCTTTAAAAAAGAAAAATGTAAAAATTAACCCATATAAAAAGAAGAACGAGAACCGTAATGTCCCATTTTATATACTTGGCTTGAAGTTTCTTTTTTTGAAAAAAAAGAGAGAAAACGCTCCATCCAAAGCGAGAAAAAGCAAAATAGCATGAAAAAAGGAAATAATAAAAAGAAGCATTATTCCTTCTGATACCGGATTCGAATTGAAAAGATATGTAATCAACGAATGATCTTGTAAATCCGCATGTTGGACATTCTTTACCTAATTTAGACTTATAAAGGCATTGAATTCCTCCAGCATTCTCACAATAACTTAGATATATTAAATAGGTCAATACAAGTAGTGCAATGAAGGCGAATACTTGATTGAAAATAAAAAAAGACCCACCGAGGTGGATCTTTTTATCATATTGATTTTTAAATCTCTCGAAGAACATTCAAAATATTTATCAAATATTTTTGTAATTTTCAGCTTCAATTTTAACGATTTCGTCTGCTGCTTGATTCAAAACATACCATTGCCAAGCGGCAACACCAGTTCCAACTATTGAACAAACTAGTCCGGCAATAGCCATTCCTTTTTGCACTTTCTTCATTCCTAGAACGCTAAAAATAATCCCAACTATACCTGGGAAGATGGCATAGGCTCCAAGGCAAGGTACAAAAGATATAATGAGAGCCAAAATACCTAAAATCATTCCGACCAATCCCATTGCATTCATTTTTTCATTTTTGTTTTCCATAGTTTTTAATGTTTAATAATTTGCACAAATATAGATATTAAATGTTACCCACTCTCTTTTATAAATTTTAAGTAATACGTTCAACACAAAATGTTTTGATTTTTCTGGTCAATTTTTTTTCGACTTTAAAAAGAACGCATCCCTTTTCATGAACTGCTCAATTTCAGATGAATGGGAGCTCTTTCCAACTAGAAACGACCTCGACTTAATTTTCTTAAGGGTTTCAAGATGGCTTTCTGAACAACCGTTGTCATGTACGAAGTAATTGTCAAAGGGGTTTCCCCAGCGACAAAAGCTTCTTTTTTATTCCATTTCGGTAGGCAAGTCAATTCGAAAAGAATCTTCTTCTTGTTTTTTCTCAATGTCACGGTAAAGTACATTTCGTCGGATTCGTAAAATTCGTAAAGGCAGTCATCGAGAAGAGATATGCTTATGACGATTCCGTTCTTTTCGTCGGTTTGAAGTTGACCACCTTGAAGACGTTGGATTTCATAATCCTTAGACATGGAACCTAAGGTCAAACTTTTATAGGTCATTTGGTAAGTCCAAATCGAATCCTTTTTAACTTCCTGAAAATCAAGCGTAACTTGAACCGTGTTGGAGGTATTCTTTTCTTGGTTGATGAGCAACATTTCACCAGCGTATGTGCCAATGAAATCCTCTATTTCTATACTTTGGGATTTCACCAAAAAGGAGTGATACCCGAGAAACAGAACAAGAAAAAACCGAAGCATCTTAGTTATTCAGTGAGTCAATCAATTGGTTGAACGTTTCGCTTGGACGCATCGCAGATTCTAACGTGGAACTGTTTGGATGGTAGTAACCTCCCAAATTGATTGCTTTTCCTTGAGATTGATTCAATTGCTCAATGATCTTTCCTTCATTCGCTGAAAGTGCTTCCGAAAGTGCTTTAAAATGTGCACTCAACGCGGTATCTTCGGATTGATTGGCCAATGCTTCTGCCCAATATTGCGCCAAGTAGAAATGACTTCCACGGTTGTCGAGTTGACCCACTTTTCGCTCTGGTGACTTTTCATTGTCCAACAATTTTCCAGTTGCCTCATCAAGCGTAGTAGCCAGTACTTGCGCTTTTTTATTTCCTGTAGTCACCGCCAAATGTTCCAATGAGGCAGCAAGGGCAAGAAATTCGCCCAAAGAATCCCAACGCAGGTGTCCTTCTTGGATGAATTGCTCCACATGCTTTGGCGCAGACCCTCCGGCACCTGTTTCGAACAGACCACCGCCGTTCATTAATGGAACAATGGAGAGCATTTTCGCACTTGTTCCCACCTCGAGGATTGGGAAGAGATCTGTCAAGTAGTCGCGCAGCACATTGCCCGTTACTGAAATGGTATCTAAGCCTTGTACGATGCGCTCAATGGTGAAACGCATGGCATCATTTGGACACAAAATATGAATTTCTAGTCCCTTGGTATCGTGATCTTTCAAATATTCGCGCACTTTCGCAATCAATTGTGCATCGTGTGCTCTGTTTTCATCCAACCAGAAAACAGCAGGCGTGTTGGATAAGCGCGCACGCGTTACTGCCAATTTTACCCAGTCACGAACAGGTGCATCTTTCACTTGGCACATTCTCCAAATATCTCCCGTTTCTACCGTGCTCTCGAGTAATGTATTTTCGTTTTGATCGATCACGCGAATGATACCGTCTGCTGGAACTTCAAAGGTTTTGTCGTGAGAACCGTATTCTTCTGCCGCTTGAGCCATAAGGCCTACATTTGGAACAGTTCCCATGGTGACAGGATTGAATGCGCCGTGTGTTTTGCAGTAATCAATCATCACCTGATAAATTGTGGCATAACTGCTGTCCGGAAGCACCGCTTTGGTGTCTTGATTTTTGCCTTCTGCATTGTACATGCAGCCAGAGTTTCTAATCATGGCTGGAATTGAGGCATCTACAATCACATCACTCGGAACATGAAGGTTGGTGATGCCGTTGTCGCTGTTTACCATGGCAACATCCGGACCATTGGTATAGCACGCCTTGATGTCAGCAAGGATTTCATTTTTTTGTGCTTCAGGCAATGTTGCAAGCTTCGATTCAAGATCACCAAAACCATTTCGAACATTGACTTCAAGTTGAGACAACACAGCAGCATGCTTTTCGAAAACTGGCTTGAAAAATGTCTCTACCGCATAGCCAAAGATGATTGGATCAGAAACTTTCATCATGGTTGCTTTCAAGTGCAATGAAAACAATACACCCTGCGTCTTGGCATCAGTGACTTGTTGCTCCAAGAAAGCAATCAATTTTTTGCGACTCATGAAAGTTGCATCGATGATTTCGCCAGCCTTTAGAGGTGAATTATTTTTCAATACTGTCGATTTTCCATCCGCTCCTGAGAATTCAATGCGGTAAGTCCCCTCATTTTGTAGGGTTACAGATTGTTCATTGTGGAAGAAATCACCCTCATTCATGTGTGCAATGTGTGTCAATGAATTTGCTGACCATGCCCCCATGGAATGTGGGTGTTTACGTGCGTAATTTTTTACAGAAAGAGGTGCTCTTCTGTCCGAGTTTCCTTCGCGAAGAACTGGGTTCACCGCACTTCCTTTGATTTTATCGTAGCCTGCACGTGCTGCTTTTTCTTCAGCCGTATTGGGTACATCAGGATAAGATGGAATCGCAAATCCTTGAGATTGAAGTTCAGCAATGGCCTCTTTCAATTGAGGAATGGATGCACTGATATTTGGCGTTTTAATGATGTTCGCTTCGGGTGTTGTCGCCAACTTACCCATTTCTAAGAGCGCATCTGATACGCGTTGTTCTTCGGTAAGGTGATCTGCAAAAACGGCCAATATGCGCGAAGCCAGTGAAATGTTTTTTGTCTCAACGGCAATGCCAGCACTCTTCACATACGACTGAACGATTGGCAAAAATGAATACGTCGCCAACATGGGTGCTTCATCGGTTAATGTATAGGTGATTTTAGCTGCAGAAGTGCTCATACGTGAAGGGTTTTTGTGTAAATGATTTTGTTCTTTAAATCGAACACAAATGTAGCGGTTTGAGGTGGTTAAATCAACCGTTAAGCAATGTTTTTATTCAAAAATTCAGGGCAATTGCACGTCTTTTTTAACCAAAACAGAGAACTTCTGAGCACCTGCATCAACGAAATGATGGTTGTCAAACCAAAAACGCAATTGGTTCAATTCACCAATGTCTTTTTCGATGTAATTCAGATACCGTGTATTTTCTTTAGCCAGGTATTTCGCCATGAGCTGACCGCATTCAACGGAACGTTGGCTAGGCTTAAAAAAAGGTGCTGTGATCACAATCAATTCAATGTGATTCTTTTTACAGATGGATTTTATGTGTTTGAAATAGTGTTGTGCAGTGCTGCTGTTCAATACGGGTTTAGGATAATGTGCCCGATCAATATCCTGCAAGGTGCGAACACTATCTTGCGGCGTAGGGGAAATGGGACAATAGCCATTGAGCGTTGGAAGTCGACCGATCTGTTGCCACGGGTTGGTCAATAAAATGAGGCTGTTTCCATTGTGCCGGTAAAGTGAGGATAGATATTTAACCCATTCGAAGGGCGATGAACGGTTAATTTCAGATTGAATAAAAGGGTTTTTGTCGTAGTAATATTTTAGATAATGAACGTCGCTTTTCAATTTATTGGCAAATTCATTTAAGAAATCTTCAGGTTCGATATTGATGATGAGTGCCTTGGATGGAAGTCGCCCATATTGCTGCATGAGATCAAGCACGGCTGCACACCACCCCAGATGCTTTGAGGCCTCAGCAATTGAATAAGTTCTTTGACCAAATACTTGAGGAACCAGACCATCTAAAACGCGCGAAGAGCCAAGAAGTAAAGTGTCGCAATGTACTTTCTGTAAGTAGTAATTTAAATGACCATTGGCGTAATGAAAATGATTGGAGGCATACTTTTTATCAAAATACCAGCCGAGTCCTCTATCCGTTCCAATAACGATGAGTAAAACAATGCCAATTTTCCAGAGTGTTTGTTTCATCAGAACTGAAAATAAATAAACTGTGCGCCACCTGATACACCAAGAAGAAGCACACTTGTGATCAAAAGGATATAGATGCTGTACCGATAAACTACATTCTTTTTTCGAAATGCGGTGAAGGGCTGAAAGGGTATTTGTGCTTCCAGAAAAATCAAGATCAAAGCACCAATGATTGCTCCCGAAAACCGATTGTCTGCAAGGATAAAATAAAGATCAAAGGGCACGAGGTGAATTATTTTATTTAAAATTGTCAGCGCTTGACCAACCGATTGGGAACGAAAGAAAATCCATCCCAAGCAAATCAAATGAAAAACGATGAACATGGAAATGCCTTTAAGGAACAGGCCTCTCTCGGGCAATAAGCGATGGAAGAACTTTTCAATCGATAAGAAGAACCCATTTAATGCGCCCCAAATGATAAAGGTCCAATTTGCGCCATGCCACAAACCACCAAGCACCATGGTTGTCATCAAATTGAGGGATGTACGGAATTTACCCCCTTTGTTGCCCCCCAATGGAATATACAGGTAATCCTTTAACCATGTAGACAATGAGATGTGCCAATTCCTCCAAAAGCTGGTCATCGAGCTAGAAAAATAGGGGGTCTTGAAGTTGTCCATCAATCGTATGCCCAGCATACGCGCAATACCTATGGCCATGTCTGAATACCCAGAAAAATCGCAATAGATTTGTAAGGCGAACATGTAGGTCGCGAAAAGCAAAAATCCTCCGCTTTGATGGCTGTAGCTCGCGTAATAGGTGTCGACAAACATGGCGGCTTGATCGGCAACGACGACTTTCTTGAACAATCCCCAAATGAATAGTAGAAGACCGTCGCGCAGGTCCTCAGATTCCAATTTGATGTCATCTCGTTTGACTTGTGGCAGCAGGTCACCCGCGCGCTCGATAGGCCCAGCAACGAGTTGAGGAAAAAATGAAACAAAAAGTGCAAATTTCCCGAAATGCCTTTCTACGGGAAGGTTTCCACGATACACATCGATGGAATAACTGATGGTTTGAAAGGTATAAAAGCTTATGCCAACGGGCAATAAAAGTTGTAATGACGACGCGTGATATTCAGCACCAAAAGCGTGAAAAACATGCTGCATCAGGTCTTGAAAGAATCCAAGATATTTGAAGGTAAATAAGAGTCCGAGATTGAGGAAAATGCTCAGTGCTAGCCCATATTTCCGCAAACGCTGATCACTAGAGCCTGTCATGTGCAGGCACAAAAAATAATCGATTGCCGTTGAGATGAGAATGAGAACGATATAAATGGGTTCCCAGCTCATGTAGAAAAAATAACTGGCAATTAACAGCAATAGCCAGCGCCATTTTTTCGGTGCAATCCAGTAAAGAGTAAAAATTACTCCGAAAAAAACGATGAATTCAATACTATTGAATAGCACGGTGCTTATTTAAGTTGAGTCAAATATGCAATCATTTTTTTGAAAGCCCTAGCGCGGTGACTCTGTTCACTTTTTTCGTTCAGCGACATTTCTGCAAATGTTCGGGTGGATTCTTCAGGATAAAAAATAGGGTCGTAACCAAATCCTTCGGTTCCCACTTTCTCCATACCAATTTTCCCTTCTACCATGCCATCAAATAGCGTTTCTTCGCCATGAATGATGAGTGCAATACTCGTTTTGAAGCGCGCGGAACGGTCTGAATGGTCTAAAAGATTTTCGAGCAACAAGTCCATGTTGGCATTGGCATCTCTTTCGGGACCAGCATAACGGGCTGAATACACTCCTGGCGCATGGTTAAGCATTGTGACTTCCAAGCCCGTATCGTCTGCAAAGCAATTTAAACCGAATTTTGAATACACATACCGGGCTTTTTGAAGGGCATTTTCGGTCAATGTATCGCCAGTTTCGGGAATGTCTTCTTCGCAACCAATGTCTTCCAGGGATAGAATTTCGACGCCATTTGGCATGATGGATTGTATTTCTCTGGCTTTGTTTGTGTTGTGTGTAGCGAAGACTAGGCGTAGAATCATTGCATCGATTTTTGAAGTTAAATTTAAGTTGTTTCGTCCGATATTGACCATTTCTTCATTCATAAAAAAAGGCCTCCCGAGGGAAGCCTTCAAATTGCAGTACCAATTTGATTATTTTTTCATGAATCCAAGGATCGAAGAAACCAACCCAAGTCCAGATCCAACAAGGAACAAGACCTTTTAAGAAGCTTAATTCATTTCGATAAAGGATTGTTTGACCCCCGCCGCAGCTCTTAGATTTGCTCATTAGAATTATTTCTAATAATTTCCGATTCAAAGGAAGGAGTGAACTATCGCCGCGGCTAGGAATT
>CALPWQ020000107.1 GCA_943327315.2 Chitinophaga pinensis | reverse complement strand
CGTCATTTGTAACTTGTAACTAAATGACAAGGGACTTTTGGACAAGAGACAAAGGACTGGGTTGTTCTTCGTAACTCGTCATTTGTAACTTGTAACTAAATGACAAGGGACTTTTGGACAAGAGACAAAGGACTGGGTTGTTCTTCGTAACTCGTCATTTGTAACTTGTAACTAAATGACAAGGGACATTTGGACAAGAGACAAAGGACTGGGTTGTACTTCGTAACTCGTCATTTGTAACTCGTAACTAAATGACAAGGGACTTTTGGACAAGAGACAAAGGACTGGGTTGTTCTTCGTAACTCGTCATTTGTAACTCTTAACTAAATGACAAGGGACTTTTGGACAAGAGACAAAGGACTGGGTTGTTCTTCGTAACTCGTCATTTGTAACTTGTAACTAAATTATCCTTGGGTTTTCGTAAATGCATCACGTATAGGCAAAAAAAAATCGGAGCCGAAGCCCCGATTTCTTTAAAAGTATTGTAAGAAATTATTTCTTAACGAATGTGTTACGGATAACAACTCCGTTTTCAGCAACGATCTCATAGATGTAAGCACCAGCCAATACAGTTGAAAGGTCAACAGCTACAGTGTTTGAAGTTACGTTTTGTGTAGAAACAACTTTACCATCCATAGAGATGATAGAAACTGAAGTAGCGTTCGCTTTCAAATTGATGTTCAATACATCAGATGCAGGGTTAGGGTAAACAGAAGCAACGATTTCGTTTTCTGTCAATCCAACTTGGAAGTTAACAACTGGGAAAGCTGCGATAGCAATAAGTAAATTCCAGTTCGCAGCATCTCCAAAAGTATGGAATGTATTGTCAGACCAGAACTCGCCAGTGTGTGTAGTTGCATCAGCAAAATCATTTGCAGTGTTTGTTACAAGAGAGATTGTGTCACCAGCGGTAGTTGGCAATACAACTCCAGCCCAGAACTCACCGTTTGCAGGAATTGCAATTGCAGAGGCAAAGTTTGCAGCAACATTGTAACCTACAGCAGCTTCAGCAACCATTGTGTTTGTCGCAACAGTATCAACTTGAGAAAGAGGAATTGTTACGGAACCAAGCTCAGCTCCAGGAGCTCCCGCATTGTTTGCCCAAATTACAGCACGGAATGAACCTCCTGTACCAGCGTCAGTTTTAATTGGAGCCCAAAGAAGTAAACTTGTGATCGAACCACCACCGTTTACACCATGAGTACCATCAAACAATTGCATTTTTGTTAAATCACCGTAACCATTGTTACCAGCCACATAGCCTCCACCATCTGCAGGTGCTACACCATAAATTGTTGGAGTTCCAGTAAAGAACTCAGTTAGCGTGTCAACTTGTGCATTTGCAGCAGCAGCAGAAAGAACAACGCCGATAGAAAGTAAAATTTTCTTCATATTCAGTATATTTTTAGTTAAACCAAGGCAAATATAGGACAATCTTCCTTTCAGCAAAAAAATGAATCGAATAATCTACACATAAATGTGTTGAAACAGGTATTTTCAAGCAATCAATGTGCGCCCTTTTCTTTGAATTCTAATGCTTTTGAGTCATAGGGAATAAACATATTCGCCCAAATAATCTTTGACAAAGCGAATAAATACGGGGAAAGAACCACAATTGAAAGTACGATTACGGCAATTAGAACTCCAGTAGATATATTGTCAAACAATAAACTGATTGCAGCCCATAGAGTAAGGATTAAAAACACACCTATACCATAAGCGACGTACAAGGCCCCAAAATAAAAACCCGGTTCCTTGGTAAAACTTGCAGCACATTTTTCACACGATTCGCGCACATCGCCTACATGAGACAAGTCATAGACATTCGATACAAGAAAATCACCCTCTTGACAGCGCGGACATTTAAACTTCCGAATACTGTACATTTTCGTCCCTTTGCCAAACATAATCTTTGTTATTTATGCAAATGTACTCATCGATTGTCGGTTGGGATGTATCTTTTGTTACTCAATCTCTTCCAAAACCTCAATTTCACACGCAATGAACACCACAAAAATATCAATTCATCCAGCACGTAAAATTGACTTTTGTCATGTTTCCATTTGAACTTTGTCATTGATTTCCCACTGCTCATTTCTTCTCTTTGTAATGTTCGAGGACATGATTACTGCCGCGGATTAATACAAAAAACACATGACAACTAAACCTATACCTGCGCAAACAGTTCAACTGCTGTCTGAATTTGAAGAAAAAATCAACGCCGAGATTAAAATTGAACCTTCTGACTGGATGCCCGATGCTTATCGCCAGCATCTTATTCGCCAAATTTCTCAGCACGCCCATTCTGAAGTCATTGGCATGCAACCAGAAGCCAATTGGATTTCACGCGCCCCATCTTTACGCAGCAAAAAGATTCTTTTGGCAAAAATTCAAGACGAGGGAGGACATGGACTTTACCTATACGGTGCGGCGGAAACGTTGGGTGTAAGCCGCGAGCAATACATTGAATGGCTCCACCAAGGAAAGGCAAAGTATGCTTCAGTATTCAACTATCCTGCATTAAACTGGGCAGACATCGGTGCCATAGGATGGTTGGTCGATGGCGCAGCAATTGTCAATCAAGTATCGCTGCAACGCACGTCGTATGGTCCTTATGCTCGAGCCATGGTACGCATCTGCAAGGAAGAATCTTTCCATCAACGGCAAGGCTACGAAATCATGTGGCGCATGATGCAAGGAACAACAGACCAACAACGCATGGCTCAAGATGCCATCAATCGGTGGTGGTGGCCTGCACTCATGATGTTTGGTCCTCACGACAAGGACTCGCCAAGGACATCCAATGCCCTTTTATGGAAGATTAAGCGCGAAACAAATGATGCATTGCGCGAAAAATTCCTCAACAAAACAGTTCCTCAGGCGGAATTGATTGGATTGCAAGTTCCAGATCCAGACTTGAAGAAAATTAGCGATGAAAATTATACGCATGGTGAAATCAATTGGGAGGAGTTCAACCAAGTAATCAATGGAAATGGACCCTGCAATCAAGAACGATTGGAGCACCATATCCGCGCTCATCGTGAAGGTGAATGGGTTCGCGAAGCAGCATTCAACTCCGATTTAAAAAAACAATAATTAACGACAATCATGAATAAAGAAGCACTTTTTCAAGAATTGAGGCAAAACAAAATCCGCTTGATTCTTGAATTAAAAGAGAATATGAAATCAGCTCACAGCACAGTCGACATGGATGAAAGTGACACCATTGATCCTGAAGACCTATCGCATCAATTTGAAGGTGGGGAAATGGAACACTTATTTGAGGAACAACTTCGTCGTGCCGAAGAGGATTTATTGCATCTCAAACAAATTGATATTTCTCTCAAAGAAACTGTCCAGCCTGGTGCTGTAGTTTTTACACAAACCTTCAACTTCATCATTGGCATTCCCTCAATGCCCTTTCAATTTGACAAAAAACAATTTGTAGGCATCTCAACGGGATCAGCCATTTTTAAAGAAATGAAAGGCAAACAGCGGGGAGATGTATTTACCCACGCTTCGAACAGTTACACAATTAACGAAATCATTTAAGAAAAAACACGCGTATGAAAACAGCAGATAATCAAGGAGAATTGTGGGAAGTATTCATACAATCTAAACCGGGACAGGCGTTCAAACATGTAGGGAGCATCCATGCTTTCGATAAGGACAATGCCATTGAAAATGCCCGAGACATCTATACCCGCCGAAATGAAGGCACGGGGCTTTGGGTGGTTCCTAGCGCCGAAATCATTGCCGTAGCATTGAATGAATCCGACTATTTCTTCGAACCAGCCACAGACAAAATCTACCGCCACCCAACATTTTATAACTTACCCAAGGGTTTAACGCACATGTAATCAAGAAATTTGATGCCTGCGGCAATTAAAGAATCAGTGGAATCACGAAGAAGTGTCCTTTGTCTTTATGTGGTGACTTCGAGACTTCCTTCGCAACCTCAGTCACCAGCGTATACTCTGTCCTTTGTACTTCGCAGCTCAAAGAGCGAAGAAGTGTCTTTGTCCAAGATTCGTAACTCGTAACTAATAACTCGTAACTAAAATCATGAAGTCAACACTCAATTACTACCTTCAAATTGCTGACAACGCGCTTATTTTAAGCCATCGATTGGCAGAGAACACAAGCAAAGGTCCCTTCCTAGAAGAGGATTTAGCTACAGCAAATGTGGCGCTTGACCTCATTGGTCTGGCTGAATCCATGTATCACGAGGCGGCCAAAATGGAAGGTTACGGTCAAACTGGCGACGACCTCGCCTACCGAAGGGAGGAAACCGATTTTGTCAATTGTCTTTTGGCAGAGCAGCCCAACAGAGATTTCGCCCATATCGTGACACGTCAATTTTTGATGGATACGTTCAACTACCATTATTTTATGGCCTTAACGGAAAGTAGAGATCCGTTTTTATCTGCCATTGCATTCAAATCAATTAAGGAAGTTACCTACCATTTGCGCCGAAGTTCAGAGTGGATGATTCGCTTGGGCACTGGCACGGATGAATCCAGACACCGTGTTCAATTGGCGATCAATACCTTATGGAAGTTCACTGATGAGTTATTTGAGGAGTCTGACGCAGACATGGCAATGCTTGCGAATGGATTTGGTGTTCACCTGAATGACATCAAAGTGCAATGGAATCAAAAGGTGAATGAAATTCTTTTCTTGTCTCATCTAGAGTCGCCAAAGAATCAATTTTCGGTTCGTGGTGGAAAACAAGGTATCCATACGGAGCACCTCGGGCACATTCTGGCAGAAATGCAATTCCTACCTGGAAAGTACCCGGATGCCGTATGGTAAATAAATGAATTAACGACCTGCTATGCGAAGAAGTTTTTCGCGGTTCACAATCTGCAATTTGCGGGTGTGAATTTCGATGATTTCATCTTCCTTGAAGTCTTTCAAAAGACGAATCAAGGTCTCCGTGGCCGTACCAACAAAATTGGCCATGTCCTCACGAGTGAGGTTTATCTCTTCCTCACCATAGATTTCTTCTAAAATCAACAGCGAGAAGGCCAAGCGTTCGCGTACCGACTTTTGCGCCATATTGGTGATGAACTGGGCTCGATCTCCAAGCTCTTTTGAAAGTTCTTTGATGATGCCATTTCGAAGAATTGGATTGCTTTCCATCATCAGGAGGAAATCATCTTTGCCAATGAAGCAGATATTACTCTCTTCAAGTGTTGACGCTGAAACCTTATAGGGCTCGCCGCTGAACATAGATCTAAAGCCGATTACGTCACCTGCTTTGGCAATGTGAATAATCTGCTCCTTTCCCTCGTCTCCGCGAGTAAAGACCTTAACCTTCCCCTGGTTCAGGCAAAAAACTCCTCTTGGGAAGCTCCCTTCAACGAATAACGGTTGGTTCTTTTTGTAATAATTGCACATTTTCTCATGGTTAAGGTCTATGACCTCAGATTCGCCGTACGTGCCGAACAACGAATTCTTCCTTGCACTACATGTAGCACAAGTAACGTGTTTGTGTGATTTTTCCAACATATGTAGACTGGTTTTCGTATGGCTAATTTAAAAAAAAAAAGTGACGCCAAACAAAACTTAAAACTGATAATGGTCATGTTTTAAGTTTTTCTCTGCCAATACCTTTGTTCCATTATGTTGGAGTCCGCTAAACAATTGATTCGAAAATATAATGTACCCGGACCAAGGTACACATCCTACCCTACCGTTCCCTATTGGAAAAATGATGCATTATCTCCTGAAGAATGGGTAGAAACCTTCCACAACGACAACTCAGCGGCTCCCAATATAAGCGTATATATCCACCTACCCTATTGCGAAAGCCTTTGCACTTTCTGCGGCTGTCACAAGCGTATCACAAAAAATCATGAAGTAGAAACCCCATACATTGATGCTGTTTTGAAAGAATGGTCGATGTACAAAAATTACCTGCCATTTACACCAAACATCTCAGAAATACACTTTGGTGGAGGAACACCTACTTTTTTCGAGCCATCAGAACTCAAACGTTTAACTGAGGGGATTTTAGGAAACCAAAATGCTGATTTTTCGCTTCAATTAGGTTTTGAAGCCCATCCGAACAATACCACAGACGAGCATCTAGCTACACTTTATAGCGCTGGATTTCGACGTTTAAGCCTAGGCATTCAAGAGTATAGTCCAAGCGTTCAAAAAGCCATCAACCGCATTCAGTCCTTCGAACAGGTGAAAAGTGTGCATGTGAAAGCCAAAGAAATGGGCTATTCATCGATTAGCCATGACCTTGTGTATGGACTGCCGAAACAAACATTGGCAGATGTTATCGACACCATCGAAAAAACAATTTTACTGATGCCCGACCGAATCGCCCTCTATAGTTATGCGCACGTGCCGTGGATCAAAGGAGTCGGGCAACGTGGCTTCGATGAGGATGATATGCCAAAGGATGAAGTAAAAAGGGCTTTGTATGAATCAGCACGTGAACGATTGTTTGATGCTGGATACAAAGAAATCGGCATGGACCACTTCGCTCTGGAACATGATGAACTCTATCACGCTTTTTCTTCCAAAACCTTGCACCGAAACTTCATGGGATACACCACGAAGACATCCAAAACAATGATTGGACTGGGCATGTCGGCGATTTCAGATAGCTGGTATGGCTTTGCTCAAAACGATAAGTCTGTGGAGGGCTATTTGCAAAAAGTGAATGAAGGGATCTTACCTATTTTTCGAGGACATCTCTTATCTGAAAAAGACCTCATCATCCGTCAACACATACTCGACATCATGTGTCATTTTGAAACAGTATGTTCAGACGAAATATTAACGTCAGTGAAGGATCGATTGTCTGAATTGATTGAGGATAAAATTGTAAAAATTGATGGAAACAAGGTAAGCATTAGTGATGATGGGTTCCCATTCATTAGAAACTGTTGCATGGCCTTCGATGACTATTTATTTCATGACAAAGGAACAGTCCCAATGTTTTCAAAGACAATATGAGCGAAGGTTGTTATCATTGTGGGGATAAAATCCTAGGGAAAGGCATTCATTTCGATGACAAAGACTTTTGCTGCATCGGCTGTAAAAATGTCTATCAACTTTTATCAAACAGCGCACTTGGACAGTTTTATCAACTCGAAAAGGGAGCTGGGCAAAAGCCACAATCTGGGACTTTAGAGAAATATGCCTTCTTAGAAGTCGAAAAAATTCGATCGAAATTTATTGACTTTGAAGATGTAGATCATGCCCGTGTGACCTTGTTCATCCCACAAATCCACTGTTCTTCATGTATTTATTTGTTAGAAAACTTAACACGCATCGACAAACGCATTCGCAGTTGTCAGGTAAACTTTGCCAAACGCGAAGCCGTCATCAATTTCGATACATCATTAAAACTATCCGAACTTGCGCACCTTTTAGATCAAATTGGATATACACCAAATTTTGGAGACCGAAAATCATCTGAACAAAAAAAGGATCGTTCAGCCATGTATAAACTAGGATTTGCTGGTTTTGCCTTTGGGAGTATCATGCTATGGAGCTTTCCGGAGTACTTGGGAATAGAAAAAGACAATCCAGAATTCAGGTCGTTTACCTCCTACCTTTCATTGATTGTTTCCTTGCCGGTATTTTTTTATTCGGCATCGGACTATTTCATCTCAGCTTACAAAGCGCTAAAATTTAAAAGTTTGAATCTCGATGTACCCATCACCATCGGGATTCTCGCCTTGTATTTACAAAGCCTTTACAGCATCTTCATTGATGCAGGACCTGGCTATATGGATTCATTTGCGGGATTCATCTTTTTCTTGCTGATTGGGAAATGGTTTCAAAGTAAAACATACCGTTCTCTGTCCTTCGATCGCGATTATAAAGCCTATTTTCCAGTGGCGGTGACACGAATCATCAATGAGATCGAAGAAATTGTAACGATCGAGGACATCGATGTTGACGACATCCTGCTGATGCGCAATGATGAGGTGATTCCCTGCGACTGCATCCTAGAATCGGAACACGCACGAATTGATTACAGTTTTGTTACCGGTGAATCGGAACATATCTCTAAGAAAAAAGGAGACTTCATCTATGCCGGAGGAAAACTTATTGGTCAACGCTCGGCATTAAAAGTCGTGAAGGAATCAGACCGTTCTCACCTTACAAGTCTCTGGAATGAAGTCAGAAGCGAAAAGGAGAATAGCGGCAGATCGATCTATCAAGATAAAATGTCCGAATATTTTCTTGCAGCACTACTCATCATCGCAGCGACAGCATCTATCGTCTGGTTTTTCATAGATTCATCGCGCGTAATGGAAATTGCAGTCGCTGTGCTTATCGTGGCTTGTCCATGTGCCTTGGCCCTTTCAGCACCTTTTACGTATGGAAATACGATGCGTCTTCTGGGGCGTAAAGGGCTTTACTTGAAGAATACAAGCGTTATCGAGCGAATCAACACCATCACAGACATTGTTTTCGATAAAACAGGAACCTTAACATCAAGCAGTCAATACCATGTAGACTATGTGGGAGATGAATTGTCAGACCAAGAAAAAATAGCCGTTTGCTCATTGGCCAATTCATCTACTCACCCACTTTCCCAATCCATTGTAAACCAATTTATCGAACAACAAATTATCCCAAGTTCGACCATCGAAAACTTCGAAGAATTGACAGGAAAAGGGCTTCAAGGAAAAATAAATGGGGTACGTCTTCAGCTCGGAAGCAGTCAATTTGTTGGTGCAAAAAAAACGGGAAATGATGAATCTTCAAGCCATGTTCGAATAGGTGAAAAAAGCGGGACATTTCGTTTTTCATCCGAATTGAGGGATGGAATTGAAAGACTACCCAAAACACTTGAACGCTATACTTTACACATCATTTCTGGTGACGGTGAACAAGATCTTGATCTACTAAAAAGCATCTTTCCAGAAGGCACTCAAATCCATTTCCGTCAAACCCCTGAGGATAAATTCAACTACATCAAAGCGCTTCAAACAGCTAACAAAAAAGTATTGATGATTGGTGATGGACTGAATGATACAGGAGCGCTGGGCATAGCCGATGTTGGGATAGCCGTTTCAGAAGAAGCCTTTCGCTTTACCCCGTCTTCGGATGCAATTATTGATGCTGAATCACTGATCCATTTATACCCATTACTTCAATCAAGCGCATTCTCAAAAACCATATTGAGGATATGTTTGGCCTTCTCTTTGTCTTACAATATCACGGGGCTCTCTTTCGCATTAACTGGAATGCTCACCCCTCTTGTCGCTGCGGTTATTATGCCTGTAAGCTCGATTACAGTCGTTTGCATTAGCACCTTCGGTGTACTTCTTCACGGGCGATTTTCGAGGGTAAAAAAAATATGATAAATATCAGTTTTTTCAAAAATTACAATCATTCTTTTTAGATGACATTCCCATGACTTTTGTTCTATGGGAATGATTTACATCATGTTGACCGTAAGTTTACTGATTGCGCTATTTTTTTTGGTCTCTTTCTTTTGGGCCACGAAAACGGGTCAGTTCGACGATGATTATGCGCCATCGGTTAGGATCCTTTTTGACGACGAAACCAATAACAATTCAAAAACACAAACAGATGGAAGTACAGAAATTTAGCTATGACAATACGGTCGTAAAATACTTCGCGTGGGCTACGATTATCTGGGGAATAACCGGAATGCTGGTGGGACTGATTGCTGCGCTGCAACTCGCCTTCCCAGAATTTTTTAACGACTATTTAGGATTCAGTTTTCTTTCTTTTGGTAGGATTCGTCCATTGCACACCAATGCAGTGATTTTTGCCTTTGTTGGAAATGGAATCTTCATGGGTGTCTATTATTCCCTTCAACGTTTGCTCAAAACGCGCATGTGGAGCGATAAACTGAGCATGATCAACTTCTGGGGTTGGCAGTTCATTATTCTATGTGCCGTTTTAACCTTGCCTTTTGGAATTACCACAGGAAAGGAATATGCAGAACTTGAATGGTGGATTGACATCCTTATCGCAGGAATGTGGGTTGTTTGGGGATTCAATATGTTTGCTACAATCCTCGTTCGCCGGGTAAAACACTTGTATGTTGCAATTTGGTTTTACATCGCAACCTTTGTAACGGTAGCTATTCTTCACATATTTAACTCATTTGAGTTACCTATTTCTTTCTTCAAAAGTTACTCCTGGTACGCAGGTGTTCAGGATGCCTTGGTACAATGGTGGTATGGACACAACGCTGTGGCCTTCTTCCTAACGACACCTTACCTCGGATTGATGTACTACTTTGTACCGAAAGCTGCTCAACGTCCGGTGTACTCATACCGTTTGTCCATCATCCACTTTTGGGCATTGATTTTTATCTACATCTGGGCAGGACCCCACCACTTGTTGTACACATCCTTGCCGGATTGGGCGCAAAGCTTAGGTGTCGTTTTCTCTATTATGCTTATTGCGCCATCTTGGGGGGGCATGTTGAATGGATTGCTCACATTGCGTGGTGCATGGGACCGCGTGCGTGACGATGTCATGTTGAAATTCATGGTCGTCGCCTTGACGTGTTACGGTATGGCAACATTTGAGGGGCCATTGTTGTCTTTGAAAAATGTAAATATGCTTTCCCACTTCACCGACTGGACGATTGCACACGTTCACGTTGGCGGATTGGGATGGAACGGAATGATGACCTTCGGACTTCTATACTGGTTGATGCCACGTATGTTCCGCACTGAATTGTACTCAAAGAAGATGGCAAATCAGCACTTCTGGATTGCGACTCTTGGTATCATTTTGTACGCGATTCCAATGTATATCGCAGGATTCATGCAAGGGTTGATGTGGCAAGATTTCAATCCGGACGGAACATTGGTGAATGGAGACTGGTTGAAAATGGTTGATGCCATGAAGCCCTATTACATTCTACGTTCTTTGGGTGGGACATTGTACATCATTGGGGCAATCATGATGTTCTACAATTTGATTAAAACCGCAAAAGCTGGAAACTTCCTTGCAAATGAAGAAGCTGAAGCTCCTGCACTT
>CALPWQ020000106.1 GCA_943327315.2 Chitinophaga pinensis | reverse complement strand
TACAGTCATGTTGAACTGGGGTGTAAAAATCAGTACGACTCAACGTTCGATCATGTGGGCTGAATTGCGCCAAAATCAATCTACTGGTGCATGGTCAGTTTACCAACAGCAAATCTACACACCAGACACATACTACCGTTGGGTAGGCTCAATCGCTATGGATGACCTAGGAAACATTGGGTTGTGCTATGTGATATCGGGTTCTGCAACAGTTTTCCCAAGCTGTGCCTACACAGGACGCTTAGCTTCTGACCCTTTGAATCAAATGACCTTTGCAGAAACAATTGCTGCCGCTGGAACAGCCTCTTATACAGGTGGTGGTAACCGTTTTGGTGACTACTCACATACTACCTTGGCGCCCGATGGATCAACTTTTTGGCATACCAGTGAATACGGTGGCGCGAATGCAAACTCTATTAGAACGCGCGTTTACTCTTTCCAATTGGCGTTGCCAACAAATGCGAATGTGTCCATTGCATCTAGTGATGTCGACAACTCAATTTGTGCAGGTACGTCCGTGACGTTTACAGCAACTCCAACAAACGGAGGAACAAATCCTTCGTACCAATGGCAGCTGAACGGAGCAAATGTTGGAACGAATAGCCCTACATATACAAATCCAAGCTTAAGCTCTGGAAGCATCGTAACGTGTATTATGACATCAAATCAAAGTGGTGCTACAAACAACCCTGCAACATCAAATGCGATTACTACAACTGTGAATACATCTGTAACACCTTCAGTGACGATCTCCGGTGACAATACAATTTGTTCAGGCACATCAACAACATTTACTGCTGGTGCTACCAATTCTGGATCTGCCCCGAGCTACCAATGGCAAGTGAATGGAAACAACGTAGGAGTAAACAGCTCAACGTTGACTTCAACGGTCTTGACGAATGGTGCAACAGTGACATGTATTATGACATCGAATGCCGCTTGCGTTACAACACCTACGGCGACTTCGAATACAGTAATAATGAACGTTACTACGACTCCAGCTACACCATCCATCACAAACAATGGTGGGGTGTTGACATCTAGCGCAACGTCAGGAAACCAATGGTACTTCAATGGTTCCATCATCTCAGGTGCTACTGGACAAAGCTACACGCCAACAGCGAACGGTGTATATACAGTAATTGCATCGAACAGTGGATGTACTTCCGGAACATCAGTTGGTTCAACCATCAGTGGATTAGGTATTGAAGAAATGGATCCGTATGCATTCACCATCTACCCTAACCCATCGCAAGGTGATTTTACTGTATCATTCAACGCAATGGTAACTGAATCCTATTCATTGCGTGTATTTGACGAAATGGGTAAATTGGTTTACGATGACCAGTTGTCAAATGTGAACGGTGAAACGAAAAAAGAGGTTCGTCTAGGTCGCTTGGCTACTGGCGGATACACCGTAGTATTGTCAAACGGTTCTGTTGAAACGAAAAGAAAGATGATTATCAAAAGATAATTCGTTCCGAAAAATAACTTTGGAAAGGGTCTACTTCGGTAGGCCCTTTTTTATTGAACTAAAATTCTTCAATTTCTTGTACCTCCGTGTGCTTGCGTTTCAATTCAAAAGTGTCCTTCTTTAATCGAAATCGAAAGGTGCACTGATAGATACTTAGTCCCGCATAATAATCGAGCAGAATGGTATGCTTGTCCAATAGCTCCCAATACCCATTGATGCCGTAGTATTTAAAACCGTACTCAGTCGTGTCAAGTGGAAGGCATTCACCAGATTGATAAAAGGTAGAATCTTTACTAAATACGAACCACTCACAGCACGACATGCGATCTGCAATGGATATGGAGTTGAATCGTACAGAATCTCTTGAATAGTTTAATTGAGTGGGAATCTCCAAATCTGATAGCGCAGTTTTTTCAACAACAAACCACTTCCCTTGCACTAGCGCTGATTGACATTGCGCAAAAGGCACGCATGAGAAAAATAGAAAAACTGAAAATGTAAAGTTTATCCTAGACAATTTATTCTGGAAAATTAATTTTAGTTACCAGCTGCCGCCTGAACCGCTACCACCAAAGCCGCCACCGCCGAAGCCGCCAAAGCTACTTCCACCGCCAGAGCTAGAACCTCCGCCAAAACCCCCACCACCGAAGAACATGCCACCAGCACCCATGGTAAAACCACCGCCTCGACCTCCTCGACCTCCTCTTCGGAAAAAGAAAAACACAAAAAGTGCTATAATGATCAATATACCAATGACACCCATTGGATTGTCACCACCACCTGTTCGATTGGCATATTCCTTCTCGTCGTATTCTTTTTTTACCAAGGACATGATGACAGTTAGCGCTGCGTCAATTCCTTCGTAATATTTCCCATTTTTAAACTGTGGAAGCATTTCATTTTCAAGGATTCGTTGACCCGTTAAACTGCCGATCACCCCTTCCAAACCATATCCAACGACCAACTCAAATTTTCTTTCTCCAGCCCCACCTGTTGGTTTAATCAAAAGGACAGCACCATTGTCAAACTTCTTTTTCCCAACACCCCAAGCGTGACCAAGATCCGTTGCGAATTCCCACGGCGAATAGCCCTGCAAATCATCAATGATCACAACAACGATTTCATTGGCAGTTTCCTTCTCGAAATCATCCAGTTTCTTTTCAATTTTTGCCGCATCAGATACAGACAAGAAAGAAGGAAACTCTTTCGAGAAATTGTTGTAAAATTTCGGTGGATTGGGCGCCGGTGGAATCACGGAATCGAGCGCGAATGAACCAAAAGAAAGGGCTAAAAATCCCCACAAAACGAGGATACGAAAATTCACTTGATTTCTTTTCATATCAACCAAGGGTAATTTCATTGTCCAACTCATTTACATCACCTTCTTCAAAAGGAAATGCCGATTTCATTTGTTCGCCTACCTGAAGTATGCCTTCTGTCAAACCTTCAATAAAATGGCCCTGTTTAAAATAGCTGATCATCAATTCACGTTCATCGTCCCAAAAATGATCAGGCACATGCGCATTGATTCCTTGATCACCAATGATTGCCAATTTCTGATGTTGGGTTGCCACATAAATCAACACCGCATTTCGTTGCTTCGTTCGGTGCATTCCTAAGGAATTAAATACCCGAATCGCTTTTTTAACTGGATTTCCGAAACACTTCTTATCAATGTGCACACGAATTTCACCTGAAGTTCTCAACTCCGCTAAGGCAATCGCATCGCGAATCTGCTGGATTTCAGCTTCAGTAAATGTGGACGACATCATTTCTACATGTTTTCCTGACGCATCTTTTTGATGTCAGGTGCATTTTCACTGCCAGGAGTAGAAGAAAAATATGCGCGTTTATCGAAGCCGTATACTCCTGCCCAGATGTTCGTTGGAAAACGGCGAATGGATTTATTGTATTCCTCACACAACAAATTAAATCGACGACGCTCGACAGAAATCATATTCTCCATGTTCTCATATTGCGTTTGAAAATCACGAAATGCATCTGTAGCGCGCAATTGCGGGTAGTTTTCAGAGATTGCAAGTAAACGTCCTAGGGAAGAACTAAACTGATCTTGAACCTTTTGAAATTTCTTAATGTTCTCCTCAGAAAGATCATCTACCGACAACGTAATCTTTGTCGCATTTGTTCGCGCTTCAATGATTTCCTTTAGCGTTTCTTTTTCATAATCAGCACCCGCTAAAACGATTTCAAATAAATTCTTGGTTTTATCCATTCGCTCTTGATAACGAACTTCAACTTGTTTCCATTGACCATTGATGGATTCGTCCTTATTCACAAACGAATTGTAGGTTGAACATCCGTTGAAAATGACCAACAACAGGGCACCCAAAACAACAAAAAGAACAATTCTAGAAGTACTCATAAATTCAATTTAAAGTGCAAAGATAGGAGTTTTCGCCTGTTATTTTGATGGTTTAACAAAAAATAGGATTACAAAAAAAAGCTACTGTTGACATCGATTAGTTACCAAAACCTGAATACAATTTTATAAATGAATAATATGTGAACTAAACGTTAAATTCATTCGGTATATTTGTGCTCGCTAAATAAATCACCTTGAACAGTCCAGAGTTTTTTAATAGAATTGTGAGTAGCATAGCACTCACCTTTCTCTCCTTTTTCTCCTTTGCACAAACAAATCACTGGGAAACGGCTGTGTACGATTCAAGTGTCTGGACCTATACAGTTCCAAATGCCTCCGCTCCAAGCAATTGGATTGATCCTTCATTTATTACTACTGGATGGTCAACTGGCCAAGGTGGATTTGGTTTCGGGGACGGGGACGACATTACAGCACTGCCAAATGGAAGCATAAGTGTTTATCAGCGCATCACTTTCAACGTTGCTTCTGTGGCAAACATCACCAAAGCCATTTTCAACATGGACTATGACGATGGGTTTGTGGCGTATTTAAATGGGGTAGAAATCGCCCGTAACGGCATCACTGGAACAGGTCAACCCACCTACAACCAGTTGGCGTCAATTTCTCATGAAGCTGCACTCTATCAAGGAAACCTACCTGATCAATTTTTATTCAGCAATAGCCAAGTTACTTCTCTTTTGGTGAATGGTCCCAATACCTTGTGTATCGAAACCCACAACCAAACCGCTAATTCAACAGATTTTACGTCTAGAGCATTTTTAACTTTTGGAATTGCTGACAATTCGGTGACTTACGGACCGACACCTACCTGGCTTGTTACGCCGATCGAACTAAGCACATCTAATTTACCCATTGTGGTATTGAATACAGATGGTGTGACAATTCCCGATGAACCAAAAATCGATGGATTAATGGGGATTATCTACAATGGTCCTGGAGTTACCAACTCGATCAATGATCCATTCAATGAGTTTTATGGTCAAATTGCTATTGAACGCAGAGGGTCTTCTTCAAACACATTTCCAATGAAGTCATACGGACTAGAGACAAGAGGTCCAGACACGAACATCAACTACAATGTTTCAGTATTTGATTGGCCTTCAGACAACGATTGGATTCTATATGCACCCTACACAGACAAAGCGATGATTCGCAATATGTTGACGTACCATATCGGAAATGAAATGGGATCTTGGGCGCCAAGAACTCAGTTGTGTGAAGTGGTGCTGAATGGTGAATACATTGGTGTTTATGTGTTCATGGAACGCATTAAGCAGAATCCGGGACGCGTTGACATTGATGAATTGTTGTACGAAGACACGACAAACAACGAATTGACTGGTGGGTATATCTTGAAAGTAGATAAAACAACAGCAGGTGGAGTAATTTCATGGAATTCACCATATACAAGCTCTGCCCCAGGAAACGGTACAATCGGATTTCAAATGCACGATCCAGAGAGCGCAGTCATGCATCCGAATCAACTTGGATACATTGAAGATTATGTCACAGCTTGGGAAGACACCTTGGCAGGACCAAACTTCTCTGACCCTGTAACTGGTTTTAGGCGCTTTGTTGATGTTTCTTCATTTATTGATTTCATGTTGGTGAATGAGGTCTCGAAAAACGTAGATGGCTATCGAATCTCTTCTTACCTCTACAAGGAAAAGCTAAGTGATGGAGGTAAATTGTTCGCCGGTCCGCTTTGGGATTTCAACCTTGGATTTGGGAATGCAAATTACTGTCAAGGTGGCGATACAACAGGATGGGAACTCAATTTTAATTCAATTTGTGGCGGTGGATGGCAGAATCCATTCTGGTGGAAACGTATGTTGGAAGATTCCTTGTATGCACACGACTTGAACTGCCGTTGGCAATCATTGCGTCAAAATGTCTTGAGCACTGCTGTATTGATCAATTACATAGACAGCCTTGCCAACGTTCTCGTTGAACCAGCCGCGCGCAATTATTCACGATGGCCAATACTTGGAGTTTATGTTTGGCCAAACAACTTCATTGGGAATACCTTCCAAGAAGAAATTAACTATTTGAAAGAATGGGTAACTGGTCGCCTCACTTGGATGGACAATAACATGTTCGGTTCGTGCGAAGATCTTGAAACAAGCGAATTGATTCAACCAAAGGACATTTCATTGTTCCCTAATCCTGCAAATAGTGCCGTTACCATTAAAAGCAGCAACATCATTCCGAATGCGCGCATTCAAATTGTAACAGCGGACGGAAGAACTTCATCAGAAGTTACTGTCAATCAATTGAACACAATCAATATGGACATAAGCGAACTCGAAGCTGGAATTTACTTCGTTCGCGTCCTATCTAACAATGAATTTTACACCACCTTTAAACTTATAAAAAAATGAAAACTATACTCACTGCAACACTCATTGGACTCGCTTCAACCCTGCTTTTCACCAGTTGTGAGAAAGTTGCTGGACCCGGTGGGACATCTGCAATTCGCGGAAATGTCGTAGGTCTTAAAAACAATTTAGGTGAGGCTGAGGTTATTGAAATCACTGTGAAATATGGACTTGATGTTGAGCATGGCGATTATTTCTTAGTCAATGGTGCTGGGAACAATAGCCGCTATTACATCTGGTACAACAATCCAACATGGGTAAGCAATGGAGATCCAAATCTTGTTGGACGCACCGGCATCAAAATAGATTTCAACTACAGCGATTCCAATGCGGACATCGCTATAAATACCGCTGCAGCATTAAATGCCGCGATGAATGCTGACTTCATGATCGATGTAAATGGAGATATCATTACCCTAACTGGAATCCAACATGTTGACCTCACAGATGCTGACAATGGAACGACAAACTTCAACGTTGACGTTGCAAATCAAGGTAAAGATGATCATTTCGGAACTGAAATTGCCATAGCTGACGAACACGTTTATTTGATCTATGCTGATGGTTCATCCTTCAACGAAACAGCGCGCACAGGAGCGAATGGAGAATTCACATTCGATGGATTGCAAATCGGAACGTATAAAGTTTACGCATTGACGAAAGATACAATTACAGGTGAGAAAACACCTATCTACAAGACAATTGAAATTTCAGAAAAAGCAAGCATTAACGAAATTGGCACCTATTCGATTCGCTATTAATGAAAAATATACTTTCCACTTTATTTTTTGTTGGGGCTATAGGACTTGGTGCAGACGCTCAGATGGGTGATGTACTCTCTAGAACAACCATTGAAGCCAAATTTGATTTACCTAAAAAGTTTACCCTTGGTTTGGCTATACAATCGCGTTACGACTTTACGACATCCTCCTACAATAGAACACTTTACACCTTCGATGCATCCTACGATGCCACCAAATGGTTGCGTATAAACGGAACCTTTCGTCATGCGTTTCAAACCAATCCCAATGCTCTGATCGATGGCAAAGCACTCACCTCTCGCTATCGCTTCAGTGGAGGAATTCGATTAAATCCCGCTGCACTTTTTGGCTTCGACAAATACGTGAATATCTATTTGAGCAGCACCTATCAGTTCGAAGATTTCAAATTTAAACGTGCACAACTTTACTGGAGAAACAAGCTCACGATTAAACCAAACTTGAAAAGCAAAATCTTCAAACCTTACATTAGCGCAGAGTCTTTTTATCGTTTTAATCAATACTACTATTTGGTTGGCAATGCCTTCGTGACTCAAGGATTGATGAATGAGATGCGTTACGAAGTTGGGACACAAATTGATTTCAACAAGAAGAATAGCATCGAGCTTGGACTCATGTTGCGCGACTACCAAACGAAGAAAAATTCAGACTTGGTAATCTGCCTCACTTACTCACACACGTTTCTTAAAGATCGTAAGTCGAAGAGCAAAGCCTCCCAGTAAAGTGACTAGTTATCAGTGACTAGTTACGAGTGTCGAGTTACGAGTTAGAAATTCCTTCACACAGCTTTACACTTAATTACACCTGTTAAATGGGATGAAAAAAGCGTAACTCGTAACTAAAAAAACCAGCCAAGAAATAGCTTACAACCTTAGAATTATTCGTCATTCGTCGAGCAATGAAACCCAACTCGTAACTCGTAATTTGTAACTCGTAACTAAAAAAAAAAACTAGCCAAGAAATAGCTTTCAACCTTAGAATTATTCTTCATTCGTAGAGCAATAAATCGTAACTCGTAATTGGTAACTCGTAACTAAAAAAACCCAACTCGTAACTCGTAATTTGTAACTCGTAACTAACCCCTAAGCGCACCCATTCCTCCGTCCACATTCAATATCTGACCGGTAATCCAAGCTGATTTTTCGCTGAGCAGGAATTCAATTGAATTCGATAAGTCCTGTGTTGTTCCGACCTTTTTCATCGGATTTCGCTGAGCCGATGCTTCCATCTTTTCTGGCGTCGAAAGAAACTTTTCGCCTAAAGGTGTATTGGTCAATGATGGAGCAATGGCATTCACGCGAATACTTGGTGCAAATTCAGCTGCCAAAGAGCGCGTAAGTCCTTCAATGGCACCTTTAGCCATGGCAATGGAAGAGTGAAATGTCATTCCAGTGGACGCTGCAACCGAACTAAACAACACAACCGACGGGTTTGTCCCTTGTTTCAAATTGGGTAAATATTTCTGCACACTTTGAAAAGCGCCAAGCACATTCACATTCAAATCGTTCATTACCTCTTCGTGCTTGTAGCGATGAAATGGCTTCAGATTGATTGTTCCAGGGAAATAAACAAGTCCATCAAGAGGCTCGGTAATCTCAGGCAATGCCTCTGTGGTGTATTCGTTGACCATAAATCGTTCTGAATATCCGTTGATTTCGTTGCGCGATATTCCAATAACGCGGTGACCTTGACCTGTAAGAATTTCACAAGCAGTTTGAGCCATTGCGCTGGAAGCCCCTATAAAAAGATACGTTCTCATTTGTTTCGTTTTGAAATTTTATTCCCACTTATTGTGCGTTGTCTAGTGCATTTGAACCGATCGATGTCAAGATTTCTCTTCGCGACATGTTTGGTTTTACAGGCCTCAACCCGAGTTCTCCATCGCGTATAAGATGAAAACTTGAGTTCCTTTTTCATCAGATTTCGCACAGACGATTCACTCAGCCCAAATTGTAGTTTTATCGCATCAAAAGGTGTTCTGTCCTCCCACGCCATCTCAATGATGCGATCGATGTCTTCATCAGACAATTCACTTTTTTTCTCCTCGATGATGCTTGACATGACATATGCCGAAGGCGAAGGTAAATCACTGTAATGACAGTAGTTTTCGTCCATTGTTTTCATTTGTCGGGATTACTTTCACATATCAACATTAAAAACTCCAAAAGGTTCATGAATCACGTATGCTATCTATCGTATTTTTGTGGCTATGATGAAGACCATGCACTTGGCATTTTGCCTTTATATTTTTTGGGGGATCTCATACTCAAGTTTTCCCCAGGCGCTTCCCTCCGTTTCTTGTGGAAAAATTGTGCGAATTACTGATTTCCCATCCTCGTTTGTCACGAAAAGAACAATTGATATTTGGCTTCCTCCGACGTATGATGAAATGACTCCATTTGATGTCTTGTACATGCACGACGGGCAGATGTTGTTTGACTCTAGCCTCACATGGAACAAGCAAGCATGGGAAGTGGACGAGGCGCTTTGTGCTTTAGAATACAACGTGATTGTTGTCGGTATTTGGAATGCAGGAAGTGAGCGTCACTCGGATTATTTCCCGCAAAAGCCCTTCGAGGAAATGCGTGTTCAAGATCGAGAAATCATATCCGCACAATTGAACGATGCAGGACGAAGTAAGGGACAGTTTACCCCAAATTCGGACAACTATTTAAAATTCATGGTCAACGAATTAAAGCCCTTTATCGACAGCTCCTTTCGCGTAGAAACATCACGAGAACACACGTACATCGCTGGAAGCAGCATGGGTGGATTAATTTCATTGTATGCATTGTGCGAATACCCTGAAGTTTTTGGTGGTGCTGCCTGTTTATCCACCCATTGGCCTGGTACATTTACGGTTGAGAACAATCCTTTCCCAGAAGCCATGCGAAACTACCTAAAGAAAAATTTGCCGTCTTCGAAAAACCATATGATCTACTTTGATTATGGCGATCAAACCTTAGACGCGCTCTATCCCCCACTTCAAGAACAGGTAGATCGTGTCATGAAGAAACGACATTACAAAAGCAATCAATCGTGGGAGACACAATTTTTTCAGGGGGATGACCACAGCGAACGGTCATGGTCGAAACGCCTTATGGTTCCTTTACTATTCCTTTTTCAAAAGGAAGTTATCGTATTGATTTCAAAGTAGGCACACAATATCTTACTCCGTACATCCTTTACGACCTTCTCTGTTTTCTTTGCAAAAAAATTGTTGATTATATTTTAATCTTTTGTTGATTACTTTTTAATCTTTCAATGCTAAAATGTAGTAACTTTGAGTTAGAGTCAATGGCCATCTTCTTTGGTCAATGCTTCCGCAGATTTTACGATATGCAGCTATTTTTTTTAACCGTTTAACCTAGTTGAACTATGGCTGTTTTGCGCTCAATTGTACACATGGATCTCGACACTTTTTTTGTGTCGTGTGAACGCTTATTGGACAGTCGTCTGGTGGGCAAACCGATTTTAATTGGCGGAACGAGTGACCGCGGGGTTGTTGCGTCGTGCAGTTACGAGGCGCGAAAATTCGGAATTCACTCCGCAATGCCCATGAAAATGGCGAAGGAACGTTGTCCGGAGGCCATTGTCATCAAGGGAAATACGAGTACCTACACCAATTACTCAAAGATGGTGACGGATATTATACGGGAGTCGGCGCCGGTGTATGAAAAGGCCTCTGTGGATGAGTTTTACTTGGATCTTTCGGGAATGGATCAATTTTTTGGCACCTTGAAATACGCCTCAGAATTGCGGCAGAAAATCATCAACGAAACAGGGCTTCCGATTTCCTTTGGCTTATCTCAGAACAAAACGGTTTCAAAAATCGCAACGGGTGAGGCCAAGCCCAACAATGAGTTGCGGATTGACCATGGAACAGAAAAGGGATTCTTAGGTCCATTGTCCGTTCAGAAAATCCCAATGGTTGGACTAAAAACCTATCAAACCCTTTGTAATCTTGGTGTGCGAAAAATACAGACCATTCAAGAGATGCCGATAGAAATGATGGAAAGTGCCTTGGGACAGAACGGTAGTGGCATTTGGAG
>CALPWQ020000105.1 GCA_943327315.2 Chitinophaga pinensis | reverse complement strand
TCTCCATCGACATAAACACATTGACACCCGTCGAGGCATTATTAAAATTGCATGAAATTAAAAAAATGACTGGGGGTTAATTTTTTTAGTTCTGCCGTTGCATTTTTTAATTTCCTTCTTATCTTTGTCCCCCCACTGCAAAACGATGCAGTGGTAAAAATGAGAATGGCTACGTTGATGAAAAGGCGTTAAATTCTAAAAAAATGCGAGAATAGCTCAGTTGGTAGAGCACGACCTTGCCAAGGTCGGGGTCGCGGGTTCGAATCCCGTTTCTCGCTCTGAGGAATCAGAGAAGGAGCATTCGTGCTCCTTTTTTATTCATCAAACAGGATGCTCGGATGGTGGAATGGTAGACACGCCGGACTTAAAATCCTGTGCCTGTATGGGCGTGCGGGTTCAAGTCCCGCTCCGAGTACAAAAACCAGAGTGAGTGTGAGAGCGAGAGCGGATACACGAACTCTGGTTTTTTTCTTCGCTCCAACGCTCCAACTCGCACTTCAAATGGATCAAGACCAAAACCTGGGGACACACACAAACTTGCTTCAATCTAAAAAGAAAGTATCCGAATCATTGTTGTCCGACTAAAACCAACTTTATATTTTATGTAATCGGTATTACTCTGGTTTATGGACCCCATCGGGGTCTAACCTTTGTAACCTTAAACTCTCCCGAAAACAAACGACCCCATCGGGGTCGAACAATCCTTTTTCGAAATAGATTAAGCTTCTTGATCGTTCAGGTCAATTCCAAAATTTCCCAGGGTCAACCATTGCTTTGGTTGATTCATTTCATCTACTGCTCTCATTATACCCCGGGTTAAACCCAAAAACCTTTGGTTAAAAAACGGGGCTGGGATAAACACCCCATCTTAATTCCTCCCCAACTTTTGGTTATGATCCATCAGAACTCATCAACCTTCAAGCGCACGAAAGCCTATGAGAGTGTCAGAGTGAGTGCGAGAGTGAAGTGCAGATTCTTTGGGGCTAGATCACAAAATCTCTCCATTACCTTTACCCCATGTCATTCCCAAACCTCATCATTCAGCGCGCTACCAAATCTGACTTGAGCGATCTACAGTCCATCAGCATCCTTACGTTCTGTCAAGCGTTTGAGCAATTCAATACAGCGGGGGATATGCAACTGTACCTAGAGAATTGCTTGAGCATTGAACAGTTGAGCAAAGAAATGGAAACAGCAGCATCTTCCTTTTTCCTGGCGAAAATCGACGGTGTAACGATTGGCTACCTGAAGTTGAATTGCGGCATTTCAGGCCAAAATGATCTGGAAGGACAAGGACTTGAAATCGAACGCATTTATGTCGTGGAGGAATATCACGGAACAGGATTTGGACAGGAATTGTATGCTTTCGCGGTAGAAAAAGCCACTGAAATACATGCAACGCACCTATGGCTTGGAGTATGGGAACACAACCCGCGCGCGATTCGATTCTATGAAAAGTTAGGTTTTAAACCCTTTGGAACACAACAATTTATTCTTGGAAAAGACATCCAAACAGACGTGCTCATGCGGCTTTCTTTGGTTGAGGAATACGCTCCTAAATCGACTCAGCGTGACGCTTGAAGTTATCTAAAATCATCTGCCAGCCCGTTTGTTGAAGCTCATGCGCATTCATCGTTTCTGGATCAAATACTTCAGTGACAACTGTGGACTCACCAAGGGCTTCAAATGTTACGCGCGCTTTACGACCATCATCCATGGTATACGCAATTACTTCGTTTTCGATAATTTCTGTATAAACTCCCGAAAAATCAAACCCCTCACTTCCATCTTTGGCTTCCATGCGGTAAGAGAAGTTTCCACCAACACGTAAGTCATTCACTGCGGATGGAGCGAACCAACTGTCGGCAGCAAAATTCCAATGGACAATGTGCTCTGGTGAAGTCCAAGCGTTCCAAACGGTTTGTAGATTTGATTTAATTTCTGAGCTTACAGTTATAGATGTTTCCATGGTGCAAAGATAAACCTGCGAATAAAAACTATGGCTTAAAAAATGAAATCGACTTGCTGGAAACAGACTGTTCGAAAGCTTTTCACTTCGTATCTCAACTTTTTAAAAAAAAGAAAAATTATTTTTTAGCTATCTAAAAAACCAATTGAAGGAAGTTGAACAACTATCAATTAGTTCTTTATCAATTTTCAAAAAAAGATAAAGTTTTTCTCAGATTAAAATTAAAGCTATAAAACCCCATCTACACCCTTTAAAATATAGGGTTTTGTGGATTATTTTGTGTTCCTTTGGGCGCGAAAAACCTGCTGCTATGAAAATTTTCACCCTAACATTTGTTCTTTGGGCTTTTATTTCCAATTGCTTTTGCCAAGGAGAAGTACCTGTTCATAATTATTACACTACTGGGGCGCTCGAATTTCTTCCCAATGGAACCTTGGCTGAAGGTGCAAATCGAATTGCCTATTCAAGAGAATATAAAAAAGCGGATCCGAAACTAGATCCTGAGGAGTGGTACGAGCAACCTGGACACCCAGAGAAAATGCGCGGTTTTGTCAGTGACGCCGTGCTTTTTTTTGATTGGTGGTTATTGAATGACACGCCCGAGGAGCGGTATAAATTCAACTGGACAAACTCTGGGTATTTCGAATTATTGGTTCAAAAGAAAGATGCCATGTTTCCTGAGATTGTTCGAATCAATCGAGCAGACCTGGAAAAGTATCCTAACCTCCTCGAGCGCTTCGACAACATTAAACCCATTGAGTTGGTTTTTCAGCTCGATTTTCGTTCCGCGGATATAGAAGACCAAGCCTATTGGGATTTTAGACACAAGTACAACATCATGGAAGATCTTGGTTCAGCGGGATATTCTGTAAATTATTCCCGCACCTTGGATGGGGATATGATTTTGTACCAATACAACGCGGAACGTTACCGTTGGACATCACGTGGCATCACATTGAACGGTTGGGATGGATTTCTAAATTTCAATTACGACAAGTACAAAGACAAGCGCAGCCGATTGATTGAGTTGTTTCGTTTGGGGCAAAAAATTGCCTTCAGTTCGTTTTACATTAAAAAGATCACGTGGGAGATGGCTGACTTCGCCTACATCGTTCGGAAATACCAAGAATACGAAAAGGGCATCGACAAACCGACTGCGGAAGATGTGGAGAAAGCTCCTATTACCGCGAAAAAAGCAGGAGGAGACCTTTGGGACGACACCGAAACGGTTGATACCGAAACAGAACCATTTTTAGACCCGACTTCAGGAAAATATGGCATCCAAACAAAAAAGAAAAGAAGTGTCGTCCAGCCAAAATACGATTATTTGGTGCAATCGACAGATGGTATGAATTACCTCGCTTCGATAGGAAATACCGCCTATTTACTGAATCGAATGGGTACCGTCATCAATTCGAAAACATTTCCCTCGATACATAGTTTGTCCAATGACATGTCAGTAATAATCACAGCCGAAAGTGATAAGATTGAAGGAACAAGATGCTATATCCACTATGAACAATATGAATCAATGCTTCCTGGAAAAGGTGGAATGCAAAAAGGATATGGTGTTGGTGAAGACAATATGTACTTGCTGGTTGAAAGTAGTGATGATGATCGTACCCAAGCACAGAAAGATGCAGATAAAGCGGCATGGGCTGAAGAAAAACGTCGGTTGATTCAGAACGCAAGTCAGCGCTTTGAATCCATGGGCTATAAAAAATACTGATGATGGGAAAATCTATTTTACTCCTCTTTCTTCTTCTTTGCGCTAAAGAAATCTATTCCCAAACGGCAATGGAATATTTTACTGCGGCAAAAACCTCCTTGGAAGCCGGAGATACAGAACACAGTCTACAGTATTTGCAGAATGCTCAAGATTTATTGGGCGGATCAAATGCGAAGATTGAGTCCTTGCGCATGCAAACCTACTATGCAAAAAATGACCTGTTGAATGCGGGCATTGCTTTTCGTGCCTATGACAAATACCTGTCTAATGTTTATAAAAGCGGAGAGCCCTATTTGAATTTGAAGGCGCAATACGACCAAATATTAATCAGCATCGAAAAAGAATATGCGGATGAAGAAAAGCGGATCAAAGATGAAATCGAATCAGACTTTAATTCGGCTAAAAATCAGCGTCAGGCAAATGAAGCTGCACTTGTTCAACAATTTGAAACAGCTGAAACAGTCAATGCTGAACGAAAATTAATCTTCGATAAAACAATTCATCCCGATGAGTACATGTTTGATGCTGTCTTCAAAAACGACGTGGAAGATTTGCGTTTTTTGATTGAAAATGGTGGCGATGTCAATTTAATCTCAACGAAGGGAAATCCACTGATTCAATACGCACTCATCCTTGAACACAATGAATCGTTTACCGAACTGTTGAACGCGAATAGTGACCTTTCTTTGGAAAATTCAGAGGCGCTTTCAACGGTTCAATACTGCACACAAACTTTAGATTACAAGCACCTTGAAGAAATTTTTGAATTTAACTCCTATACGGTTAATCTAAAAAACTCACTTGATGAAACTGCACTTTTTACAGCAGTAAAAGCGAATAATAAAGAAATGATTTCCTTTTTATTGTTGTACCCTGCGGATGTGAACTTAAAGAACAAAGCGGGCTTAACTATCCTCCATCAAGCAGTTGACATGAACAATAGTGAACTATGCCAATTTCTTGTTCAACGGGCCGCATGTGAAAAAAGCACCCGAAATACCGAAAATCAAACAGCTGCAGAAATGGCCAACAATCGAAATTATTCAGCCTGTTATGCGGCCATTGTCAATTCGAATTCATTGATTAACAGTTCAAGTTATCGCAGCTATCATCAAGAGCAATACGAGTTAAATGCAGATAAAATTCTATACTCTGGGTTTATCCGAGATTGCAAAAAAAGAATTGCTGGTAAAGTAATCGGTGGTATCGTTTCAGCCGCAGTAGGCATCGTGGGAAGTTTGTTGATTTGGAAAAAAGTGCCTTCTGAAAGTGATTACCAATTGTTGGTATTAACTCCAATTGGTTTATTCGGCAGCTTGTCCTACATCGCCTTCGATGATGCGTTAAACATACAACGGAAAAGTGTGTATCCCTATTATCGAAAAATAGCAGAAGCCAACGAACGCTTAAAAGAAATCTACTACTAAGCTACCCCAATCCCACATTAAAACTCCCATCCAAAACTAACTTCCCATCGCGTGGCTCCGCATTACCAGGAATGATAAACCCTTTGATGATGCCTGTCTTGCCTTTTTGGATGAGATCGAGCATTTGTGCTTCGGTGAGTTTTTTACCCAAGAGTTCAAATGGGATCTTAAACCCACATTCTTTAAAATTCGAACAGCCAACAGCCGTGTTTCCCTTCATCAATTTCACGGCTTTGCACTTTGGACAATTGAGCGTGACTAAATCGACTTTTTCTTTGGCTACGCGAGGTGCACGTTCCTTTTTCGGTGGCTCAACTTGTGCCAATGGCTCAACTTGTATTTGTCGGTAGTTGTTGAAAATCACCTCATCCGTAAGCTCACGCACCATTTTGTAAAGCTCCTGTTTGAACATTTCCGGCGCGTATTCTCCCTTTTCAATGAGGCGAATTTTACGCTCCCACTGCCCTGTCAACTCTGGACTTTTCAACAATTGATTCTGAATGGTATCTATTAAGTCCATGCCCGTTTGGGTGGCGAGAATGTTCTTGCGGTTTTTCTCGATGTAACGTCTTCTGAAAAGGGTTTCGATGATGTTCGCGCGGGTGGACGGACGACCGATTCCATTGTCTTTCATCAGTTCGCGCATTTCCTCATCTTCGATTTGTTTGCCCGCCGTTTCCATCGCACGCAACAAGGTCGCTTCGGTATAAGGCTTCGGAGAGGAGGTTTTTCCTTTGTGAACGATCGGTTCATGTGGACCTTTCTCCCCTTCTGTAAATGTTGGCAAAACCTTCTCTTCACTCTCCGCTTTTGGATCGCTGTTTTCGTTCTTATCGTCTGCGTAGATCACACGCCATCCCGGATCTAAGATTTGCTTTCCCGTGGCTTTGAATAGCAACTGACCTACTTTTCCTATTACCGTCGTATTCGACACCTTACATTCTGGATAAAAGACAGCAATAAAGCGCTTGGCTATTAGGTCATACACCTGTTGTTCGGCGGGAGTTATTCCACTCGGATTTATCCCCGTAGGAATAATCGCGTGGTGATCTGTCACTTTTTTGTCGTCGAAAACCGTTTTTGATTTTGGAATAGGCTGTTGCAATAAGGGGGCTGTGAACCTCGAGTAATACTCCATTCTACGCAGAATTCCCTCCACCTTCGGATGAATATCTTCAGACAGGTAGGTGGTGTCCACACGGGGATAGGTAACGATTTTCTTTTCGTACAGACTCTGCACCAATTTCAGTGTTTCATCCGCCGAAAAGCCATATTTTTTGTTTCCCTCCACCTGCAATGATGTCAAGTCAAACAAACGTGGATTTCCTTCTTTTCCCTCTTTCTGCTCGAAGGAAGTGACCTCAAACTCATGTTGCTTGAGGTATTCCAATCCTTTATTTGCTTTTTGCTCGCTCGTCAAACGATCGATCTGACAAAGGAATTCAGTTTCGCGGTAAGTCGTTTTTAATTCCCAATATTCTGCTGAAACAAAAGCATTGATTTCCTTTTGGCGCTGCACGATCATGGCGAGGGTTGGTGTTTGAACCCGTCCAATGGAAAGTGTCGCTTTCCCTCTGCCAAACTTTGTGGTGAACGCACGCGTGGCATTGATCCCTAAGAGCCAGTCCCCAATCGCACGTGCCGAACCCGCAGCGTACAAGTTGTCGTAAAGCTTGGCATCTTTTAATTTCTGAAATCCTTCCTTAATGGCCTCTTCTGTCAGCGAAGAAATCCACAAACGCCGCACGGGCTTATCGCATTTTGCTTTGAGCAGCACCCAACGCTGAATCAATTCTCCCTCCTGGCCCGCATCCCCGCAATTGATGACTTCGGTACAATTCGCTACCAAATTCTCAATGCACTTGAATTGCTTTTGAACACCAGGATCATCGACCACTTTGATTCCAAAATTTTGTGGGATAATCGGCAAATCCTCCAGCTTCCAATACTTCCAAGATTCCTTGTAATCGTGAGGTTCTTTCAATGTACAAAGGTGACCGAATGTCCAGCTTACCCAAAAACCATTTCCTTCCCAGTAGCCGTCCTTGCGGGAACGCGCACCCAGAATTTCAGCGATATCTTTCGCTACAGAAGGTTTTTCGGCAATGCAGAGAATCATGTAAAGTACTGTGGTTTAGTTTCGTATGTAATGTTTTACGGTAAATGAAGCCTCATTCTTTTCATCCTTTTCGAAATGAAACAGTTCGTGCATGGTCCATTCTTCTTCTTTGAACTCCGGGAAGAAGGTATCCGCACCATAGACTGCATCGACGTGGGTGATGTACATTTCATTGACACAACCCAACTCCAAAGCGTGACGATAAATTTCTCCGCCTCCAATGATAAAAAAGGCGCGGTCATCCCCATCGTAGTGTGACATGCTGTCTTCCAAGGAATGAAAAACGGTTGCTCCTTCTGCGGAAAAATCTGTATTTCGGGTTAAAACGACATTTTCACGGTTTGACAATGGACGGTATTTCGTGGGGATCGAATCCCAGTTTTTTCGTCCCATGACCACGATATGTCCTGATGTTGTCTCTTTGAAAAAACGCATATCAGCGGCCAGATGCCACATGAGGTCGTTGTTTTTACCGATACCACGTTCGCTGTCCATGGCTACAATCAATTGAATTTGCATGTCTTCTGTTGCTCTATTTTTGATTAAATGGCAACAGCGCCTTTGATGTGTGGATGCGGATCGTACCCTACAAGTTCAAAATCTTCATAGGTAAATCCGAAGATATCTTTCACTGCTGGATTGATCTTCATTGTTGGTAATGGTCGGCATTCACGTGACAATTGCAAGTCTACTTGTTCTAAGTGATTGCTGTAGATGTGCGCATCTCCAAAGGTGTGCACAAATTCACCAACTTCAAGATCACACACTTGTGCAACCATCATCGTCAGTAAGGCATAAGATGCAATATTGAATGGCACCCCGAGGAAAGTGTCTGCGCTCCGTTGGTACAATTGACAACTCAATTTCCCATTGGCGACATAAAACTGAAACAAGGTATGACAGGGCGGCAAAGCCATGTGATCCACATCAGCTACGTTCCAAGCGGAAACAATCAAGCGGCGTGAATCTGGATTTTTTTTGATGGATGTAATCAAATTTGTGATTTGATCAATCGTACCACCGTTTCCATCGGGCCAGCTTCTCCATTGATGGCCATACACTGGTCCGAGGTTTCCGTTTTCATCTGCCCATTCATCCCAAATCGACACCTTGTTGTCCTTGAGAAACTGAATGTTTGTATTCCCTTGCAGAAACCACAACAACTCGATAATGATCGATCTAAGGTGCAGTTTCTTCGTCGTTACCACGGGAAATCCTTTTGACAGGTCAAAGCGCATTTGGTAACCAAAAGTCGAAATTGTTCCTGTTCCTGTGCGGTCCTCTTTACGGGTACCGTTGTCAAGAATGTGCGTCAAAAGGTCGTGATACTGCTTCATGAAATGCGTGTTGTTTTGCATGTCGAATTTACGCAATTTGTCGCGGTCTTGTAAAGGAAGTTATCAAGAAAAAAGGCGAATTATCAACGCGGAACTCTTCCTTTGACGGTGTCGCGCAAGAGCATAAACAGCACGAAAACAAGTGTGCTTATGCTGACGTAAAAGGCGATGCGAACAAGCGTGTTGTCAAATACAAACCTCACGTTTGACTTACCTGCTGGGAGTTCAATGGTCATGAAATTCATGTTACTCACCAAGATCGACGTTTCTTTTCCATTGACAAAGGCCCTCCAATCCGAAAAATCCTTTTGGTGAAGCGTCAACAAACAAGGCCGCTTCACGAAAGCACTGATATTGAATTCGTTGGCGTTGTAGCTCTCCAACAAAGCAGTGTCTCCCTTCGAAAGCGCATAAATCCCAGGGTGACGATCGCTGCCAAATTGCACAAAAAGTTCTCCCGGCTGAATGCTATCTCCAATGGCGTTTTGTAGTAGTCGGTCTGACAAAGTAAGCAAATGACATTTCCTAACCGCCGCATACAAATTCGGGAAATCACTTTCTAATTCTTCGTAGGCTGTAAACGAAAAGGAATTGTACCCCTCCGCAGAAATCTGTTTTTGGAAGGTTTGCTGATTTTGCCAGTACGGTATTCCAATCCCCGGTAAATGTCCGGCTGAGTCGATGCTGATGTCGAGTTGCTTTGGAAATCCGTGAGGGTATTTGTCCACATTGGCTTGAGCAACTTTGGCTTCCACTTCGCCATAATATACCGTAGCGGGACCATTCAAACTTGAGGCAATGAGCAGATCTGTGGCTATCAATGCAGTGATGGAAAGGATGCGCACATTGGCATTTTTCACTTTCCAAAAGAGCATGAACCCTATACCAAGAATTATCACTTGAATGGCGGCGTGAAAAACAGCCAATTGAGGAAATGTTGCACCTACATTAAAGGAGGAAATGCCTAATTTCAGAAAGGTGCCCATCGCCAAGAACCCTTGTAAACGGAAGGCCACGATGACTGCAATCATCGCACAAAAAGAAATCCCTAAGGCCATGAAAACTCTACGTTTTGGTCGTTTGTCGTCCAAGAGATCGTGCTGCAAGGTCCAAACGCCCGTTAGCACTGCACCTAAAATAAAGAACAGACGAAACACACTTGGAAAACGGAACACGTTCATCATCGGCACATAGCGAAAAAGAAACTCACGCACCGGGAGATATTCACCTACCGCTGCTGTTAGACAAAAAATGCCAAACCAAAAGAAGATGCGCAGTTCAATTGGTTTCTTGCGGAATGTTCCCAAGACAAAGAAAATGAGAACAATCAACCCGAAGTACCCGTTGCGCATCGACAAATCCGAATTGAACCAAGGGATTGTTGCCGTGGTTGAATACGGAAGGATAAAACTGAAAAACGACTGCGGAGAAAATGGAGAAAACAAGGCTTGTTGTAGGTCGAAATTTCCAAGTCTTGATAGGTATGGGCTTACAACCGCAACCGACATGAGCATGACGGCTGAAGTCAATACTGTTGTCAATGTGAAAAGGACATTTCGTCCAATGAATGCAAACAAGTTGCTGTAGTCTTTTTCACGCCAGAATTTGAACGCCGTTACACCAAAGAAAATCAACAACAAATAGAAAAGAATAATGGTAATGGCGGGATAACCACCCGTGATCATGAGAAATAAAAACAACGCCGATTTTACTGCGTCTTGCCATCCCCTTCGCTCACGCATCTTCAGGTAAAAAGCAAGCACATAGGGCAACCAACAGGCACTGATGATGTAAGGAAGATGTTGTGCATTTCCTATGAAAAATCCAGACAACATGTAGGCAATTCCAGCAATCAGAGCAAAACGCGGATCAAACTTTAGCGTTTTTGCCAAGAAATACATCCCCACTCCCGCGAAGAACACGTGGATCCACAATTCAAAGCCTATCGTCCATATGCTATATCCTACTGTTGAACCTATGAGCCAAACTATCGGATACCATGCCCCACTGGATGGGTCTGCATGTATTGGGTAACCCAAATCTTGATAGGGATTCCACCACGGCAACTGTCCATTTTGAAGACATTCACCAATGTGAAAACGCCACGGATAAAAGCAATCGATCATGTCCCATTTCACGGGATGAATGTTCATCACCACAGGAAAAAAAGCCAGCACTGCCATGAGGAAAAGGATTCCTGTATGTTGCCATAACTGCCGATTGGTTCCTGCCATTGGGTTTTTAATGAGTTGATGAGGCTAAAGTTAGTCATCTAGTTGAAATTTGGTGCTCCGCAATTTGATGCCTTCGGCAATTCGGAATTCGAAGATTGTTTGAATGTCTTAATATCTTGGTGTCCTAACATCTTGACGTCTAATTTGATGCTGCGCAATTTGTTCCAAGCAATTTAGAATTTAAAGAATTCTTTGTGGCTTAGATAACCTCAGCCACCTAATTCGTAATTCGTAATCACTGTTGTCCGATAAAAATTTTCTGCTCTTCTTGAAACCATTGAAATCATTGGTTTTAAGAAGTGGTTTTAAAGTAAGGGGGTGGTTTTTATATTATGTGATTTTATCATTTTGGATTTAAATTGTTTGACCCCGATGGGGTCATGGGCTTTTCGGGAGGGCCTATG
>CALPWQ020000104.1 GCA_943327315.2 Chitinophaga pinensis | reverse complement strand
GGTTTCTTTCATCATTCCCTACTTCAACGCTGGAGGAACAATTCAGGAAACAATTGATTCTATTTTCAATCAATCATATTCTAATTTTGACATTTGGTTGATCAATGACGGAAGTACAGATCCACTTTCCATAAAAAAACTCAAAGACTTCGAGGGGAATGAAAAAATTCATATCCTTCATCAGGAAAATGCTGGGCCGAGTGTGGCTAGAAATCTTGCCATTATGCAAACGAATGCGGATTACATTTTGCCACTTGACGCTGATGATTTAATAGAAAATTCAAGCTTGAGTGAGAGTTTGAAAATCATGAAAAATAAAGAAGTTGGAGTGGTCTTTGGTAACATTCAATTTTTCGGGGATGATCATACGGTAAAAGAGCAAGTTAATTTTTCATTGGACAGGCAATTGTTGATGAACCAAGTTGCAGTTACAGCATTGATTCGCAAGGCTGTTTTTACGGAAGTAGGTTATTATGATGAATTTTTGAGTAAACCTGGGTTGGAAGATTGGGAATTTTGGATACGAGTTGGTCAAAGTGCCTATAGCTTTCAAAAATTGGAGATGATTTTTTTTAAAGTCCGAATCAATCAATCTTCCCGTACCTATCAAGTCGCAAACAACAACTTAGGAATGATCAAAGACTTTGTTTACAAAAAACACCTCAACTTGGTCATGGAAAAATATCACGATTTATTCTACCAGAAAAAACAACTACTCGAAACTCCTGACTATAGGATAGGTAAATTTATACTTAAGCCATATCGCTTTCTAAAAAGATTATTAAACTAATTTCGATGGAAAAGAATTTCATTCAACAGAATATTCGAACTTCGAATAATTTTGATTTTATGCGGCTATACGCCGCCATACTTGTGATAATAACGCATTCGTACACCCTTAAAGGTTCTAAAGATGTTGATATTTTATTCAAATTGACCTCAGGTTCCATACAATTTAGTCATTTAGGTGTCGCGATTTTCTTTGTGATTAGTGGGTATTTAATAACGCAAAGTTCTATTTCAAGTCCTTCTTGGAAAAGTTACTTTTGGAAGCGAATTTTAAGACTTTTACCAGGATTATTTGTCGTCTTAACCTTGTGCGTTTTTGTTCTTGGTCCAATTTTTAGTACACTTCCAATTAGAGATTATTTTACAAGTGGAGAAACATCCAAATTCTTGCTTTCAGTTTTTATTTATTTCAAAAATTATTCATTACCTGGTGTATTTGAAAACAATCCAGTTGATGCTGTAAATGGATCCTTGTGGACTTTAGCTTATGAGTTTACACTATATGTATTCGTCATGATTGCTGGTCTTACTGGACTAGTTAAAAAGCGAAATATATTGCTCTTGATCTGGGTATTGTTTTTAGGGATAAGGATTTTTCTTGGTAATCGCTTCTTTTGGTTCAGTTATGCATCTCCATATACATTCGGATTAAATATTAAATACTTATTTGAATGGAGTTTTTATTTTTTGTCCGGAATGCTGTTTTTCCTATATCGCGATAAGAAAATTGTAGACCTTAGAATCGTTTTCTCCTTGATTATAGCCTACACTATTTGCGCACTATGGAAACAAACGGAAGTTTTAAACATTTTGAATTATATGTTGGTTCCCTTTTTAATCATGTATTTTGCATTTTTTCCAAGCAGAGTCAGCAATATAGGCAAATATGGTGATTTTTCGTACGGTTTTTATATATATGCTTTTCCTATTCAACAAACAATAATTTATTTATTTGACAATACTATTTCAATACCATCATTAATACTTCTTTCCATCCTTTTCACACTTCCATTTGCCATACTTTCTTGGCATTTAATTGAGAAAAAGGCTTTGAAGTTAAAATACTTAATCAAGTAACCATGACGGATTATTCTTTCGAAAGAGTTTCGAAAAATAATATTCAGGATTTAATCCCTATATACGCTGATGCTTTTGGAATTGTAGTTTCCTTAGAATTTTTGAAACGGAAACAAAAAACATCATTTAGTGGTTTTGATGATGTTGGTTTCATTGCCTACGATGAAAATAATATTCCGGTAGCATTTTACGGAGTTTATCCATGTCAAATTGAGTACCAGGGAAAATTATTTTTAGCCGCACAATCTGGGGATACCATGACTCATAGTGCTCACACTGGAAAAGGTTTATTCACCCAATTGGCTTTGAAAACTTACGAATATTGCAAAGAACAAGGCTTTCATTGTGTTTTTGGTTTCCCCAATGAGAATTCATTTCCTGGTTTTATCAAACGTCTCGGATGGACACACTTTGATGACCTTACTCCGTATTTGATTCGTGTGAAATGCATCCCCTGGATTCGCTTAAAAAACACATTTCGCCTTCCTCAGTCTTTACACAACTCATGGTGCCGATTCCGACTCAACCGGTTGAAAAAAGGGCAACCTTTCAAAAGTTCATGCTTGACCAATGACACCCCTGTTGTGGATCATTCAAAAGATTTTTTTAGGTATAAAACCTATGCGGAAAACTATTTGATCCAACTTAAAGGAATCAACGTTTGGTTAAAATTTGATGATACTTTTTTAATCATCGGTGACTTGGAGAAATGCACCGATGAGAAATTTTTGGAAGTAATTAAAGCATTGAAACACATTGCATTTTGGATGGGATTGCCACATTTGAGATTTCATGCAAGTTCCGATACTTGGGGGGAAATGCTTTTTAAAAAATATGGAGAGGCCATGGAGGTGAGTTATCCCGCGGGAGGCATTAACTTTACAGAAGAAATTCCACTGGAAAAAATGAAGTTTACAGCAGCTGACAACGACACCTTTTAAAATGAATTGGATCGAACGCAAAATTCTCGGTTTCTTCGTAAAAACGAAGGGTATATTTTCGAAGCTTTTCTTTTCTGGAAAAGGAATTATCTTTATGCTACACAGAGTTTTGCCAGAGCAAGAACGTAATCAATATACCTTAAATAAAGACCTGGCAATTTCACCGGAAAAGTTGGATGAATTTATTCTGCTGTTTAAAGCAAAAGGTTATAAGTTTATTTCTTTGGATGATTTACAGTCGTGGCTTGAAAAGAAAAAAAAGATTCGACAAAAATTTATTTGCCTAACCTTTGACGACGGATACCGTGATAACCTAATTCATGGTGTACCCATTTTAGAAAAACACAAAGTTCCCGCAACCATTTATATTACCAATTGCTTGCCAAACGGAACAGGTATTTTATGGTGGTATCTCTTCGAAACGCATGCCAAAACCGCCAAGAAACTCAATCTGAATAGTTCAATAGGTCGACTTGACTTTTCTTGGGAGAATAGCGAACAAGCGTATGCTCAATTTGGTAGTATAAGTGACGCAATCAAATCCATTCCTATTTCGGAATTGCAAACTGTTCTTATGGAAGGCTTTGGGAAAACAGCTCTTGAATTTGAAGAATTGTGTCGATCAGTTTCCTTGTCCTGGGATGAGATTGCGACTTTATCCAGGCATCCCTTAATTACAATTGGTGCCCATACCATGCAACATGTTTCTGTAAAACAACAAAACTATGAAGTGGTTAAGGCTGAAATGAGTTCATCAAAAAAGGAACTTGAACACTATATTGGAAAGGAAGTAAAGCATTTTGCTTATCCATTTGGCGGAACATTTGATGTGAGTTCCAAGGACCTTGAAATTTCAGAATCATGCGGCTTTAGAACTTCGACGTTGAACCAAGCAGGAAATATTTTTAGAAATAATCATAAATCGATGCACGCATTGGCACGCATGCCATTGGGAAATAGCACCGATGATCAACGATTGAAATACTATCTAAATGGTATTTATCATTTCTCAGCGAACCAATTTAATTATACAATCCATATTCACTAACAATTCTCAAAAAAAAAATCAAATGACCATAGATGTTTCTATTGTAATGGTAAATTACAAAGAGCCCAATTTAACGCTTATTTGTTTGGAGTCTATTTATAAATTCTCCAAAGATGTCACTTTTGAAATTATTGTTGTAGATAATAATTCAGAAGATAATTCAGAGCAACTTATTACAGAATCTTATCCTTTAGTAAAATGGATTAATTCAGGATTCAATGCTGGTACATCCATTGCCTACAACATTGGGGTTAAAAATAGTTCAGGTAAATATGTGCTGATCATAAACAACGATACCGAATTTATCGAGAACACGTTAAAAATAACTTTAGACTATTACCGAGAATTAGAAAAAACAACAAAGGTTGGTATGTTGGGTTGCCAAATCATTGGATATGACAATATAATACAATTCAATTCTAATACTCGTTTCATCGATTACAAAAGATTTTTAAGAGGTAATCCAATCGCGATAAAATTAAACTTGTTTCAAACTAAATTGTCTGACGAAGAGCGTTTGAAACTACATTTAAGCGAACATCAACCAGAATGGATGGGAATTCCTTTTGGTTTGGTAAATTCAAAAGTGTTTACGGAAGATAAAGCATTTTTTGATGAAGATATTTTCATGTATTTTGATGATGTTGAGTGGTGTTACCGATTAAAGAAGTTAGGGTACAAGCATTTTTTCACAACAAAAACCACCGTCATTCATTATAATGGTGGAAGTATGGGTAACAATTTTTCTGGTTGGAGATATGGTCAAATTATTATTTCAGACTGGTTGGGATTAATTAAAATTTATGGTAGAGCTTATTTTTTATTATGCATGTCCATACTTTTCTTCAATATTACTTTAGATAATTTTTTCTATTTTTTGAAACCTAGAAAAAGAGATCCAGAAACAAAAAAAATGATCGATTTGGATAGAAAGATGTTTTTTAAATATTTTCCAATAATTTTATTTTCGTACTCTAAGAAAACATCAAAGGCAAAAAAATTCCTCAAATATGAATTGTCTTAACCTTATTTTGAACTCAAAACAACTTTATAAATGAAAAAAATATTAATTACCGGAGGCGCTGGTTTTATTGGTTCAAATTTAGTCCTAAGCCTAAAAGATAAGTTCGAAATATATGTTCTAGATAATCTCGACCCACAAATTCACGGAGAAAACATCGAGGAATCATATACTTACAAGAGTATAAAAAACAATTGTAATTTTATTCACGGGGATGTACGTAAAAAAAACGATTGGATAAAAGTATTAGATTGTGGGATTGATACCATTGTGCATCTTGCGGCGCAAACAGGCACAGGTCAGTCAATGTATGAAGCCACAAATTACACCAATTCAAATTGTATAGGAACAACTATTTTAGGGGATCTATTGCAGAAATATGATTCAATTGAAAAAATAATTTTAGCATCCTCCAGATCAATTTACGGGGAAGGCAAGTATCTGGACTCTTTGGGAAATGTAGTATTTCCCAATAGCAGAAATTCAAAAGATTTAGATAAAGGTATTTATGATTGTTTAGATCCTAAAACTGGGACTCCATTAATTCTTCAACCAACGGATGAAGATTCAAAAATCCAACCAATTTCAACATATGCGCTAACAAAGTTTTTTCAAGAAAATTATTTAGAAAATACTTGTAAAGCTAAAAACATTACTTTTTTCGGTCTTAGGTTTCAAAATGTATACGGTCCTGGTCAATCTTTAAAAAATCCTTACACTGGAATCATTTCTATTTTTTCACAAAGAATTAAAAAAGGACAAGATGTATTTATTTTTGAAGATGGCAACGAGTCAAGAGATTTCGTATATGTTTTGGATGTCATTAGTGCTTTAAATAGTGCTGTTGAATACGACTCTTTAACCAATCAAATATTAAATGTAGGTTTTGGAAAACCAACAAGTGTGTTTGAGGTGGCTTCAACACTACAAAATTTGATTGGTGTAGAATGTAAATTAATTAAAAATAGTGCATATCGTATAGGTGACATAAGACATAATTTTGCGGATATAACAAAAATAGAAAACACCTTCGGTTTTGAGCCTAAATTCGACTTATACACTGGACTAGGTCATTTTGTAAATTGGCTAAATACTCAAAGTGAAGAACCCGATTTGTATCTTAAATCTTTATCCGAACTTAAACAAAAAGGATTATTAAAATAAAAGAGAATAATGGGTTAAAATTTTATTGCACGAATGGCCTAAAAATAATAAATCACTGCGCAAAGTAACTCAGGATATTTTTGCACCTTAAACTCAAGTAATAAAAGCAACTTTTAGATTGCGTGGTAAAATAAATTTCAAAACAGGAGAGAAAAATCAAATTCAGAGCAATATTTGAAAACATTTTAAAATTACAGTTCATATGGGAATAGCATATAGGTTTAAAAAAATGTTTGGGAAAGAAACCTTTAATCATATTGACATTACATATCTCATTGAGTCAATTAAACTCATAGCTTCCAATGATCACAAGGTACTAGCGATTTGTTTGGAAAACACAGGAAGTTCTTTTTTGGGTGTTAAAAATGCAACATTAAATTTATTTCCGAACAATACAATTTTTCTCCCTGCTTATTACGGTAATATAACTTTGACAGCCAAGCAATTTATAGAACTTTCCGATGCTATTGTTAATAATGGTTTTAAACAGGTTATAATTAGTTCTCTTCCCATTTCAATGAATAAATTACTTGATTTATTAGCGGATAGGATTTGTGTTAAGGTTATTTTTCACGGGGCACTAAGTGAGCTGGCAAATGAAAAAAATGAGACTCAGTTTTTCAACATGATTGACCTGGCTCAAAAAGGAAAAATAAAAAAAATTGGGTTTGTTAAATCAGGCCTAGAGAACTGGGCAAATTCTATTTTCAGCATCTCAACTTGTCAATTGCAATTGAAACCAATTGCAACGACATCTGAAAGCCCTTATGTTAAAACATCTGAAAAAATAAATGTTGGTATTTTTGGAAACACCTCATTCAATAAAAATTTATACAATCAAATCGCTGGTGCTTTAGCCATAGAAAATGTGATAATTCATACTTCTTTAACCACAAAATTTTCGGAATTTGGCTTTGATGACAGAATTATTGAGTATCCATTTATGGATCATTTAACTTTTATTCAATTGATTTCAGAAATGGACATAAACCTTCATTTATCATTTAGTGAAGGAATGGGAGGTCAAGTTTTTACAGAGTCTTTGGCAGCAGGTGTTCCATGTTTGACCAGTTACAATAATGAATACTTAAAACACGACAACGAATTGCTTAAACTTTTAACAGTAGAGCAATATGAGAACCCGTGGCAAATTTCAAAAGCAATTGAGCAAATTATTAGTCTAGATTTATCTTTTCTTGGAAGAAGATTAAAAGACTATTCATTAATAATTGAAAAGGAACACGAGAAATTATTGGAGTCATTCTTATCCAATTAAATACGAATTATACAAATGAAAATCCTTCACATCATACCTAATCTCAAACGAGGAGGAGCCGAAAGAATGGTTATTGATAGTGTGAGGGCTCTGACAGCGAATCAATCAAACCAACTCAAAATTATACTTTTTGAGCCCAAAATTGATTACGAGGTAGTTGATTTAATGCCGATTATTGAGGTTGTACCTGCTTTCGTAAGACTTTCTATCTTTAAATCCAATCATTGTGAAGTTGATGAGTTACAAAAAGCCATTGAAGAATTTGAGCCCAACATCATACACTCCCATTTGTTTGAAGCCGAAATCATCTCACGATCCTGTTATTATCCCAAAGCAAAGTGGTTTTCACATGGACATGATCGAATGCGATCATTCAACAACTTGAAATGGACCAGCTTCGGGAATAAAAGAAAGTTAACCGATTACTTCGAAAGAAGGTATCTTTTCCAACGCTACAAAATAAACGGCGGCAACAATTTTATTGCCATCTCCGACGATATTGAAACCTTCTTGAAGGATGTACTTCCTAAAGAAATCCGTGACATACACCTTTTACCAAACGCAATAAACACGAAACGATTTGAAAATCAAGGCTCCATGGCTTCAAAATTACATGGTTCACCATTTAAACTGATCTCCATCGGACGCTTAGATGAGAACAAAAATCATCAATTTTTAATTGATTGTATACAGGATTTAAAAGCTTCAGAATTCGATGTTCACTTAACAATCATTGGGGAAGGTGATCAACGTGTTTATTTAGAGCAGAAAATAAAAAAATTAAATCTAGCCTCAGACGTCTCTCTAGTGGGATCAATTGAAAATGTAGAGGAATACTTGTGGCAATCGGATATTTACGTACACAGTGCGATTACTGAAGGATTCGGATTAACTTTGATTGAAGCGATGGCTTCGGGCTTACCTGTCGTGGCGATTAATGCGAATGGAAATAGACATTTGATTATGAATGGCCACAATGGGTTTATGGTAGAAAGGAACCAAAGAGAATTGTTCGTTAAACATCTAATTGATCTCGTTAAGGATAAAGCTCAGTATGTTGCCATTTCGTGTAATGCGATAAACTTCGCTAAGAAATTTGATATCAATCACTATTCAGAAGAGCTCCTTCAACTTTATAAAAATGCGGATTCATGTGTGGAATAGCCGGAATTATTCAATTTGAAAACATTTTTCAGATCGATGAAAATCTCCTCCGAAAAATGTCTGCCCCACTTCAATTTAGGGGGCCAGACCAGGAGGGTTACATCATTGAGGAAAAATCTGATTTCACTTTTGGACTTGCACACAAAAGACTGAGCATTCTTGACTTGTCGGAAGCAGGACGTCAACCGATGTGGAATGAAGAACATACACATGTCATCGTATTTAATGGTGAAATTTACAATTTTCAAAAGCTAAAAACTGAACTTCAAAAAGTAAATGTAACGTTCGAAACGTCAAGTGACACTGAAGTTATTTTAAAGGCCTACGCCAACTGGGGCATTGAAAAAACCCTGAATTCCTTGGAAGGAATGTTTGCGTTTACGTTGGTTGATACCAACAATCGTAAAGTCTATGTTGCGCGAGATCGATTTGGAGAAAAACCATTGTACTACCATGCGAAACAAAACATGTTTGCTTTTAGTTCCGATATTCGGTCTTTTAAATCGCTCGGTATTTCTAGCGAGCTGGATCTTCACGCTTTGGGTTACTTTTTTTCAGAAATGACAACCCCAATTGCGCACTCCATCTATAAAGAAATAAAAAAGCTTCCGCCTGCAAATTACCTGGAAATCTCAAAGGATGGGATGCTTCAAAAAGAATACTGGCAGTTGAATTACAAAGAAAAATCTGTGTTGACATTGCCAGAAACCATCAAACAGGCAGAATTCTTATTGGAGAAAGCCGTTCAAAAAACGTTGATTTCAGATGTGCCAGTTGGTTGTTTTTTGAGTGGTGGTTTGGACTCTTCCCTTGTTTCATTGTATGCTTCAAAAAATTATTCTACTCAACTCAAAACATTCAGTGTGGGATTCGAGTATGAATCCTTTAATGAATTGCCATATGCAAGAGCCATTTCAAAACAAATTGGCTCCGATCACAATGAAATTATCTTAAACCCCGACGATTTATCGATCGTAGACGACCTCTTAAAAGAGTACGGTGAACCTTTCGCAGACTCATCGGCTATTCCGACCTACTATGTTTCCAAATTCGCTGGTAAATCCGTAAAAGTGGCCTTGGGGGGTGATGGAGGCGATGAGGTTTTTTCTGGATACCGGACCTACAACCAAGGCCTACGCATGCAGCAATGGTACAAGAAGCGCTTTTTACACGCACCGTTGACCCTTTTAAAACATGTCACACATTCAGAAAAAGCGGATTATTTATTGGGGGTAATGAAAAAAAATCCCGAAACCTTAGCGGGTGCCTTGTACCGAAACATGGGATTTTCACAAGGGGATTTGAAAAAATTGTTGAATGAGAACTTATTTTACGAAGCGCCAAAACATGAGCACGAGCGAGCCATTTCGAAAGCACTTGGAGAAACAACGGATGTCTTTGATGTGTTGATGCATGCTTCCATAAAAACGCGCTTGGTCAACGATTATTTGGTAAAAACGGATCGTGCAACCATGTTTAATTCTTTGGAACTGAGAACACCTTTCTTGGACAAAGACCTCATAGAATTTAGTGCGCGTATTCCTTATTCATTCTTAATGAAAGAAGGAGAAAATAAGTACATCACCAAAAAAATTGCTGAGAAACACTTTTCCAAAGAATTAATTTATAGGGAAAAGCAGGGCTTTGGGATCCCCATTGGTGAATGGATGAAAAATGTTTGGAAAAAGCAATTTGAAGAAGTTGTTTTTGAAAGGCAAGAGATCATTCCATTAAACTATGCCTACATTGAAAAAATTTGGAAGGAACATTTGATGAATCAAAAGGATCATTCGCACCGCTTATGGATTGTTTATGTTTTTCATAAATGGATAAAAAATGAATACTCAGTCCAATGACAAAAAAGAAAATACTCTATATAGCAAACGGAAACAACATCCATGATGTAAAATGGATTTCATTTTTTTCTGAACGAACAGATGAATATACATGTTTTCTGATGTGTGACACCTTATGTGAATTTACTGAACAGACAAAATCAACCTTAGCCAAATTAAACATTCAGCTTGTACCTCAGATTGAGCCTTTGTCCATTAAAAGTCCTTTGTTAAGTTGGAAATCAATTCGTCAGTTCAAAAAAACAATCAGTGAAATTCAACCGGATATCATACATGTTTTATTTGCTACTCCGAATGCGCTATGGTTGAACTTCACAAATACATCTTCTGTTATAACTACACGTGGTTCCGATATTCTTCGGGTAATTCCTGAGTTGCGAACTGAAAGTGGGATTAAAAAACTTTATTTTAAGTATTTATTTTACCGGTTCAAAAAGGCATTTAAAAAAGCTAAATACTGCACCGGTACCTCCCAAGCACAATTGGATTCAATGCATAATTATTTTTCAATGGCCGATGCAAAACTTATTCGCACTGGCGTTGACACTGAAAAGATAATGAACTCTTCCCATGATGATTTTTTACCAAGAGAACTACACGGAATAAAATATATCATTTCACCCCGTTTTATGTCTCCGATTTACCGCATTGATTTACAATTGGAAACCATTGAGAAGTTGAGTGATGCGATTCTTGGGGAATACACATTTGCTTTTGTGCGCGGTTTACAATTCGATCAAGACTATTATTCGGAACAATTAAAAACATTGGACCATTTAAGGGAAAAGTATGGACTTAAATTTATTGTTTTTGATTACCTAACACAAGACCAAATAGTCGCGGTATTAAAGCACGCTAGTTTGTGCATCATGACACCAGTAAGTGATGGCACACCCAATTCAGCACTTGAATCAATGGCCGCAAGATGTCCATTGATTTTATCTAATTTACCGTATGACAATGATTTATTTTCAGGTACTTGCATTAAATTGAATGAAAATACAGCGGAATCATTAAGAATCGCCATTCAGACAGCAATTGATGATTATCCCGATAGTGTTTTGAATCATGCTCAAATTCAAGTTATTCGAAATGGAGATCGCACAAATGAGATGCTGAAATTGGCCAAATTATACGAATCAATTCACTGATCCCTTCAAGCAAAAACTAGTTAATCGAAGTCGTTTTCTTATCTTCGCCTACCATGAAAAAATTGCTGATCCTTGCCTATGACTTCCCACC
>CALPWQ020000103.1 GCA_943327315.2 Chitinophaga pinensis | reverse complement strand
TGGTTTTCATTCCCAATCCCTGGCCAATAAAAACGCGTTGCGGTCGATAATCGATGACATGTCGAAGAATGGCAGCTGAAAAATTGGAATCGACCGTTAGGCATTGATCGTAACGCTTGATCATGAAAATTAAGAAGGCAATCAGCAACATGAAAACACCACCTACCCACCTCAATCGATTTCTACGCGAAGAAACTTGACGAGCAGAAAGATGAATGGACCAGGCAATGCCGATAAATGCCAATGAAAAAATAAAAACATCCTCTAGTTTAATGGTATCCCGCAAAAGCACCATCGCGCTCAATGGTTCATTTTTAAAATACTCGTAGGTGTAGAAATTAGGAAAAAACCCGTTGAAATAAAAGAAAATAAAAGAGCCAGATATAGAAGCAACAAAATACAATGAGACAAGACCTAAAGTGCTCAAATAGGCTATTTTTTTATGTCTAATCCGTTTTAAAACAATCAATATGGTAAAATAAAACAGCAATGAATTGATCGCCGAAAGCAGATAAAACATGCGCTGTAAGGGCGAATATAATTCAATCAACTCTGACCGCACAAACAAGTCAGCAGCGAGATAAATTAGCGGAAATAAGAGGACTTTATAGAGTGCTTTCATTCGATATTATTCACCACTCGAAATGGAATACGTTCCGTTCCAACTTGGACAAGCCGTGATGTGATCTTCACTGCAATCACTTTCGCTGACATCAAATCGCTGACCCTGGGTGTCATTTAAGAATTTAAATTGCAAGCTACAGCCTGTTTCTTCGTTAAAAAAACTATACAATGTCATTTCCTCATTCCGTGGAGTCATTGTGCCTGAAAGTACATTGTAAAAACAAGGATCTTGATCATCCTCTGAGTTGGGTTCCCAACTTGATGTTCCAGCTGATATGATGAATGAAATACCATCCGAATCTGTCATCACATATAAAAGTGCACCGTCGGTGCGTTTAAAAAGCGGATATTCATCCTCTTCCACCTCCATGTTTGGCAGAAAATAGACAACATCCCCCTCGTTATCTTGACTTTCTGTTTCATCGTCTTCGATAGACATGATAAAAGAATATGTCATCTTTTTATTGCCTTGATACACTGTGAGCACGGGGTTTTCGTCGTTCATCGAGAAAGAAACCTCCAAAGTGAGCTTTCGCCCATTGCTCTCCACGTTGATGAGCCAATGTCCATTCGGACCATCACAACTGCCGTATCCAGAATAAACGACATCTTCATGTGCCGACTCACCATTTTCATTGACAGGGGCATAAACGGTATAATCAGCAATGAAGCAATCCTCCATAACATCGTCCAAGGTGTAGATTGCGAATTCCGCATTCCCTTCATCAGATAGGTAAAGTCCATGGTATTTTTCATCCAATTGAGAAAACACGGATTGGCTTAAAATCAAAAATACGAGAGCGATTGAATTCCTCATGAAATGAATTTTAATCAAATGTAAAAAGAAAATGAACGGAGCTGAGTTTAATTCGTTTCGATTCAAGAACAAAAGAAATTTCGTCAACGTAAAGCCCTTAAATGTAATGTTGGCGGCGCAGTTTCCAAAGCGCCAAAAATTGACACAAGGCAGTGAAAACGATTAAATAGATCACTGGTCCCATGAGTTGATTCCAGCTGCCATCTTTCAAGAAAAGAGAGTAAAATCCTTCCAAGCACCAATGCAAAGGAGATAATTTACTGATCATTACCATGTAATCAGGCATAACAAATGAAGGAACCCAAATGCCACCGATTGCGGCGAAGATAATGATTGAAATCGCTCCAAATCCATTCGCTTGTTCCTGGGTTTTGGCGTAGGTCCCCACCATCGCCGCATAACTGATCGCAGCCATGGCAGAAAGAACGGAAATCAATAAAAACGGAAAAATATGGCTCGGGAGATTCAATTTAGGCAAGCCGATGAGTGGAAAGACAAAAACACCAATGGCAAACATGATCATGAGTTGTGTGAGCGCTACAAAACTATACACCGCGATCTTCGCAAACATGGCATGCAGGAAAGATCCTGGAATCGTTTGCAAGCGCACAAAACTACCAGAGAGACGCTCTTTCACAAGATTGCTACCTAGCGAAATGACCATGAAGAACATGGCGAAAATCGACCACGCCGGAACATTGTGTTGCGTTGAATTTGGAATCATGGCCGACTCTCCCGACATGGCAGGTTTAGCGACGATCTTCGTTGGATTCCGATTCAGTTCCTTAAGGATTTTGGATGGAATTTCGTCATAGCCCATGTCTGCATACAATTGGCGAATCATCTCCTTCGACTCAATCCCAGAAATCATGGTTTGTAGGTTATTGATGAGTGTCACTTGAAAACTCTCTTGAAGAACGGGGTCAAAAATCAATTTAACCCCACCCTGTACCTCATTTTTATTCCCTGCCTTCGCCCTCTGTTCTACCTCCATTCCAAATTCGCTGAGCATGGCATCTGATATGCGCTGGGAATTTGAAGACAGCGACTGCGTAAAATTAGATGGCACAAATAAGGTCGCCAGTTTACTGCCTTCCAGTGTTAGCTTGGCCAATTGACTTTCATCAATGCCTTTTTTTACATCTATTCTAAAACTTCCAGCATTTTTCATGGACTGCACCAAGGAATCGCCCAAACGTCCTTTGTCGTTGTTCACAATGAGAATATCCAAGCGATTTTCATTCACCAAGCGAAAGGCACTGTCTTGAACAATCGTGATGATAAACACCAATAGTAAGGGCATTAAATACATCAACAAGAGTCCTACCTTGTCGTGCAACAAGAGTAAAATCTCTTTCAATAATGATGCTTTGAATCGTTCCATCAGTCGCGCAGTGCTTTACCCGTTAAGTGAATAAGTAAGTCTTCCAAACTCTCCGCATTGTGCTGTTTGAGCAGGTCATTTAGCGTCCCTTCAGCAATGATTCGTCCGTTGTCAAGAAGCAAAGTTCGGTCACAAAAGTCTTCCGCTTCACGCAAATGGTGTGACGTATAAATCATCGTTGTTCCCTTGGCATTTAAGTCGTTTAACAAAGTCATGATGGCCACTTTACTTTGCACATCCACACCGACTGTTGGTTCGTCCAAAAACAAGATTTCAGGATCATTGATGAGCCCAATGGCCAAATTTATTCTGCGCTTCATTCCGCCTGAAAATGTAGCAAGCTTTCTATTCCCTACATGATCGAGACCAAGAATAGTGAGTAGAAAAGAAATTTTTTGTTCAAGTTCAGGATTTTTCAATCCATGCATTTTCCCGAAATAGCGAAGATTCTGCGTGGCTGTCAATTCTTGATAAAGGGCAAAGTCTTGAGGAACAAAGCCGATTTTAGGTAGAATTTTCTTGAAGTTTGCTGACTCATTGTCAATAAAATAATTCACTTCACCTGAAGTTTGAGGAAGAATCCCACTTAAGATGGAAATCAAGGTCGTTTTACCCGCGCCATTTGGACCGAAGACGCCTAATTTTTCACCACGAAAAACATCGAACGAAACCTCCGATAAGCTATTTGTTTCAGCTTTAGGATAGCGTTTCGTGATGCCAGAAACCTTGATAATGTGAGACGTATTTTTACTTTCAGTCATTGCTTATAAATCTAGAACAACTGATTGTGCCGCATAGTTCTTGATGGCTTGAATTATTTCTGAACTGCAGGACGTATAATGCTCCTTAATCCATGATGCATCCTCGTCTTTGTTGGAAGAATACTTTAAAAATTTAGGTGCATTTTCTTGAATCATCAAGCGAAGAAAACGATATTCCGTATTTTTTTTATTGGCCGTAATGGCTTTTTCTAGGAGGTCTTTCCCTTTCTTGAACACCTCTAATTTTTCCTTGGGCGTTTCTTTTAGGGTTGCTGATTTCATCGTCAATGCCCCTAAGTACGCTGAGCGATCAGAGGAAGCCGTGGATTGATCAATGGTCGCGATTAACTTTTGAATGGCCTTTGCATCTTTGCCTTGAATCACCTTGAAGTACTCAGATTTTGAGAAACTCGCTAAAAGCAATGCTGCAGAAATGATGAATTGAAACATAAATCGCTTAAAAATTCAACTGCAAAAGTACTGATTTTGTGAGAATCTGCGTTGCGAAATCAGCTAAGAATTCGGCTGAACCATAAATGATGCTGAATGCGATAGCAAGAATTAATTCTCTTCTTGTTTTAAACGACGAAGGATACGACGAATTTCCTGAATCCAAACGATAAAAAGTACAAAAACAACAAGAAAAGAAAGTTTGTTGTAGTCATATGCATCGTGGAAATCAAAATGGATGAGGTGTTGAATGGCTCGAGTCATGCCACATCCGTAACACTGCATGTCGAACAATTGCACAGAGAGACACATCGACTCACCTGTGTCAAAAAAGTCAGCGGGCAGTAGTAAAAGCACCAAAGGTGCAATCACTAGCCCGCTGACATAGAATAGATAAAAATATTTTTTCAATCTATATTTTATCTGAATAACTTCCTCCGTTTGGACCTAAGTCACCGATAATAATACGAATAAAGTCAATCAACACTAACAAACCACAAAGTCCGCCTGTTAACAACATTAAAATTCCAATCCCCGTATATCCAAGGTAGAAACGGTGAATACCCAAAAATCCGATGAAAAAACACAATAACAATGCAATAAGTTGACTTTTACCTCCACCTGGCGCTTTAGATTTCTCTGCTTTTTTAGATTCTTTTGCCTTCACTTGTTGATCTTTATCAGATGCTACAGCAGACTCTTGACTCACTGCATTCGTTGTTGAAACAACCTCGTTTGAACCAACTTTCTCTGTTGCTTCAACTACAGCTACAACTGCATCATTATTCGCCACTGATTCTTCAACTACTTGATCAGCATTCGCTGTTCTGTTCACTACAACAGTTTCTACCTCACGTACTTCAGAAGAAGACTCTTCTTGAGCAACTTGATCTGAATCAACATGCTTATTGGAATGGTTCCATTCAACATGGTAACCAGAATTGTACAAACGTTTTTCGATTGTACATGAAGAAACCATGAAAATGGCTGCTGCAGCGAAAAGGATAATTTTTTTCATTCTTAAAAAATTGAGTTTATATTAAGTTAGCTGTCATTTTCCATGAAACGACCCTTCGAAAGTAATAAATAATACGTGACAAAAAAGAATTCTATCTAATTTCTAATCAACAACTAGCTCAAATTCAATCTAAAACAGTTAATTTCTAACTCGCTATAACAATTCTAAATGTATGGGTACGATTCAATTTATCCGTGACTTTAATGCAATACATACCTGAATTGAATTGCGATAAAGAAAGGCTATTCACAGCCTTACTTCGATAAATTATCTGCCCGAATAGATTTGAGATTTCTAGAGTTTCATAGTCACCTTCTATGTGAAGGATTTCATGTACCGTCAAAGGATTGGGAAAAATAGTTAGTTGCGACAACGTTAAATTTGAGGTGCTTAAATCGGACATATACTCGCAAGCATTCGCGAAAAAATCATTGTTTTGGTAGAAATACGTTGCAGGGATACTGCCAGAATTCAAAGCGTTCGGAGTGCCTATCGACGCGTAAACGTTTTGAGGGATGAGTGCTGGGCGCGAAGTGAAATAATACGAACTATCAGGTAATGCGCTAGTTCCCGATGGCGATATCGTTCCTTTGTTGTTGTTGCCGTGAACAAAATGACCTGTACCTTGAATGGTGTAGTTCACTGCGCTCATTGGCGAACCCGTATTGGTTATTTCGTTGCCGACAAGGTTTTGATTCGGTGAGGTATTGTCACTAAAGAATATGCCATACAAGCCACCTCGATTGCGGAAATAGGTGTTGTGCGGACCATTTGCACCGTGGGAGTTATCTATGACCATGTTCTGTCCATCATTCTGTTCGAACAAATTGGAATAGGGATAATTCCCGTGTAACACGAGATCACCAGCAGAATTTGAAGGAAGAAAAATACTTCCCGTCCAATACGGATCTCTAGAGTAATTGTAGCAAAACACATTGCCATTTGACCCCGCCTGAAGAATCATAGAATGGCGCAAGTGACTGAAGATATTGCTATAGACCAAGCATTCATTGGTGGTGAAATGAAGCATCACACCATACCCTCGTCCACCATCCCCATACTCGTGCGCATCATGAAAATACGAATTGGTAATTGCCAAATTAGAACAAGCCGTTGCTTCAACATGAGCAAAGGTAGTTTTTGAAATTTCTATGCCATTCACCCAAGAATTTACCGCATAGTTAAACGAAATCACACTCGCTTGCTCTGGTGCTGTGTTATCAACGCGTACAATGGAAAGGCATTCTATTCCGACGTTGCTTTTCGGTAAAATTCGATGAATCCGAGGATGTCTTGTTAATGAATAATCCATGCGCAAGGGAGATTCCAATTGAAGAACATTTCCATTTACTGCTGAGATGCGCACGATTTGACCAACGGAACCTAAAGCCCAGGTCGAAAAGACTAAATCCGCATCGTCTTGCACAATACGAATCCAATCTCCAGGCACATAGGTGGTTCCATCGAGCAATGTAATCATCGTATCGTTTTTTGTCCCTGTGATTGCAAAAGATGTACTATCTGCTAGAACTGACATTCCATTGATATTGATTCCATTTCCACTTCCCGAATGGTCGATAATAAAATTGGTCATTGTTGCTCCTTCACCTCGCAAAACACAGTTGCTTCTCAAGTTTATCGGTGCATTGAATACATACGAGCCCGCGGGGAAATAAAATATGGCAGGTTCAGCATGTGCTGAAAACAATGCTGTCAATGCGGCATCGCAAGGAGTAAGTCCGTCATTTACAAGTCCGCCGGCCAAAACATCGATGACTGCAAAATTGCTTGTACTCGAATCACGCACACCGGCCAAGGACCAATTGACAACTCTATCTGTCGGAATAGTTTGTGATAAAGCATTAAAAATGAATGTTATAAATAATAGAATAAGTGAACTTTTCATGAGTAAGTCGTATTCCCCAAAGATAACAAGTCATTCCTTAAAAAACATGAAGAAAGGTCTTTCCTTTTTTCACCTAATTTTTACTTAATTTGCAGCTTAAATTTATTCAATAATGAAAACACTTTTTATTGCATTCTTTCTTCTAAGCTCATCAGCATTTGCTCAAGAATTGAATTATAGCTGGAAACCTGGTGGAATCTATTCCTTCAATGCCAACATTGCTGACGACATCACGACCTCTGTGATGGGAATGAACATTAAGGAAAAATACATAACTACCATTGATTTTTCATTGGCCATTCAATCGGTTGATGCAGCAGGTACCGCAACGGGAAATATTTATTTGTTCAATTACACCGTTAAGGACTCAAAAGGCATGACGGTAGCGACCATAGCAAACGTGCCTAAAAATGCTGTACAAAGTGCCATTACAGTGGACAAAAAAGGGAATTTCACCTTTTTGAAGAAAGTATACTTACTCACTACGCCTACCTCCAATATGTTGGTTTATGGTTCGGCAGAGGAAGGTGGAGTGAGTGCTGGAGCAGAAATGAACGGTGAGAAAATCGACGTGTACGCTGAGTTTGATCCAAAAACAGGAAAATTGAAAGCCGGTTATACCTTAGCAACCATGAAGACAACAAAGAAGGTGACACCTCAAGCGAACGAAGAAAGTGACGAACTGGAGGTATTTCCCTACGATTTGCTTTCATTGTTGGCTTTGCCCGATGGAAAAGTCGCTGCTGGAAATACGTATTCGTGCAAAGCAGGTATGTATGGTGTAGATCTCAAAGTAGTTTCCATGGCCGCTGGATTGGCAAAAATCAACCAAACGATTGCCACCGATAAGTCGGCAGATATGTTCAGTGGTTCGGCCAATGGTCAAACGGAAGAGGGTTCATTCGACATGGAAATGTCGGGAATGGAAGACCAGATGGAAATGACACCTGAAGATCAAGCCATGATGAGCATGACCAAAGGAATGGCCCCTGAGATGAATGGCGCCTTAGCTTCAAGTTTCAATTACACAGCAGGAATGTTTGTTTCAGTAGGTGGAAAAATCACGACAGTCATCGACATGATGGGGACCAAGATTACCGTAGATTCTGTAGTCTCATTGACCAAGAAACCGTAAGCCCATATCCCAAGAAAGCTATGTTCAAAGTCGGCATCTTCGGTTTAATTTGTTCTGCATTACTTTTGCATTCGTGCACCAAGGAAGTTCAGATTGACATTCCAGGATATGAGGCACAAGTAGTCGTTGACGGGCGAATTGAAACGGGAGGTTTCCCTATTGTACTGTTATCGAGGTCGCAAGATTTATATTCTCCTGCTTTGTTGAGTGCCTATGTCGCTTCATTCATTACCGATGCTACTGTTTCAGTAAGTGATGGAAACACAACCATTTCTTTAGACTATGTCGCGGTGTCCAGTTTACCCATCGAATCTCAAAAAACCGTAGCCGAAATGCTGCGCGCCGAGCTTTCAGATGTTCAAGCTGTTCCACTTTATGTGTATTCGACAACGAATCCTGCCATGCTTGGCGTGGTTGGCAAGACCTATACATTGACCATCGTAGATCAGGGAAAGACGCTATCAGGCTCGACCACCTTGGCCCCTCCTGTGGCTCTAGACACCGTTTCATGGATACCAGAATCTCCTGATTCCTTGTATGGCTATTGCAAGGCGAAATTGACAGACCCCGCTGGACAAAACAATGCCTACAAATGGGAGATGAAAGTCATTACCAATACAGGCAACGGTCCCAAAGACAATATTTTTAGAAGTTCCTCCTCCCCCTATTTTAGCGATCAGTTTTTTGATGGCTTGACGCTAGATTTTACGGCGAAATATCGCGTTCAAGACACCACTTATCCTCATCCTTATAAATACAATTTCAGACGCTTCGATTCCGTGGTTATAAAAATGTCGCGCGTTGACGATGCGGTGTATTCCTATTACGAGCGAAGAGAAGCACAAAAGGGTTCGAATGGAAATCCATTTGCTACTCCTGTAAATATTCCATCAAATATAAGTGGGGCTCTAGGAATCTGGGCGGGAATTTCGCCGTGGTATGATACTTTGTATTGTGTGCCTTGAGAAAAAAAAGCATTTTTAGAAACACATGTTATCCGAGTATTGAATTCGCGTAAAGCCAAGGAATAACTTTTCGGTATGAATGAACTTATTTTTATTGATCATCCTTTAACTGGTGCCAAGCTTTTTATTGCCATTAAAGATTTCAAAACACCTATGACCTGGTCTCAAGCAGTTGAATCCTGCAAAGCACTCGGTAGTGGATGGCGTCTACCCAATATTGACGAACTCGAAGCCATATTTCTTCAATTGCACAAAAAGAAGCTAGGTGATTTCAAAGACAAATGGTATTGGAGTTCAACTGTTCATGTTGATCAAACCCAGCCTAATGCATGGATTTTCAAATTTGATCAAGGTGTTTCCAATGGCTATACACGCATTGAAAGTACGCAACTGGTTCGTGCGATTTTCATTGAACAGGCATAACTGACTTCAACATTACTCTTTCCAGTTCCGCAAAAACTGTTGTTGTTCTTCCGTTTCGGGTGATTCTCGTTCAGCTATAGATGTTGTTCGTTTCAGGTATTCGATGGTTTCAATCACATTTGCATTATTGGCTAAAGCGTGACGCATTAGATAACATCCTACCACTGTTCCTGTTCTGCCCACGCCTCCCCAACAATGCACATAAACCACTTTGTTGTTGTTCAAAGCCTCATCGATGATATCCAGAATACGAATCATGTGCGATTGATTTGGGATAGATAAATCAGTAATTGACAAGCGGTGCATCACGACCTTTTCGGGATTCAAGTAATTCGAATAATCAAAGAAGAGTTCATCCCGGTAATTGCGTTCATCTTCCTCCATCAAATTGATGATCACATTTACATTTGCGTTCATCAACGAAGAAAGTTTGGTTTTACTTTCATCTTCATCTCTTGACGCAGGAATTTCTCCTGCTAAAAGTCGATTAGGAATCACCCAATAAGAGCGTTCAAAAGGGATAAAGTTCATTTTTTATTAAAGAAAATTTAGCAAATAGTTCAATTGTTCACCCAATCGTTGTAATCGTTAAGATCAATTCCTAATTCACTTCTCAATTCATTTGCTCTTCCCCAGCCATCTTCAGAGTTATCCCCTTGACCCGTTCGATGCATTGTTCCACAAATCACACGGTACAATTGGAATTTCTCTAACTGAGAAAAACACATGTCGTTTTGAATGGCTTCGACGACATCACTTAATGTTAGGTCACCTCTTCGGTATACACTACGCACCCATTTTGAATCCTCATCATCAATAGAAATACTCCAAGGGCTAGATGAACTATTGATTTTGTCGCAGATTGCACTTTTTTCTTCGGCAGACAAAGATCCATCTCCTCCAAACACCCATATTGCAGCTGCAAATACTGCTTGTGTGTGGTTACTAAAATTTGACATAAAAATATATTTTACTTTGGTTTAATTTAGAATAATTCTTGAATGATGAAAGTAAAGAAATTATTCGGAATGTGATCGTCTAAAAACCTTCAATAGTACGTAAATTTTATTCCTCACTGTAATTTTTATAGGCATCCTTTTTTTGTCCGTGTCGATAAAAGGCTATGCCAATTGCCAAAACCGTATTGACCAAAACATTGCCAAATAACTTATCCATTCCTAAGGAATTAAATATGCAATGTTCAACAATGAGAATTCCAGCTATAAAACAAACGAAACCACCAATAATAGTATAGCGCCTATCAGAAATCCACCTTAACATATTGCCCATATTCACTCTTATAACAGCCACAATTTCCAAGCAGGATCTTCAACCCCAGAAGTTGAATCCCCATAGTTATGAGAATCTGCATTGCCATTTGCCCTTACATAGATTCCTTTGTTCAAGTCTATTATTCCCAAGTAACTGTCTCGACATTCATCCAATTCGTCCATTTTCATTCCGCATCCGAGGTAATTATCTTTCCAAGCGAGTTGATAATCGCTTTCTGTATGGAATGAAGCAGGATATTCATCAACAAGGCCTTCTTCACACATATTGATATCTTCCAATGAAATTAAGCACACTTTTTCCAAATCATTTGCTTCAGAACTAAATTCTAAATGCTCTTTCAACATGGCCGTATTGAAATGAGGCATCGTCTCTGCCATGATTTGGCAAGCCCTAGATATTATTTCATTTTTTGTCATGGTAAATCTAAAATCTGTTAGCGCTTAATTTTTTCTAATCAATGTGTATTCTGCAGCGTCATCCGGATTTCCAAAACACTCAAATTGATTTAGGTTGAGCTCATTTTTTGCCTCATTAAAGTCATATCTGCAGTCATCCGTTTGAAATTGATACCACCCTTCAGGACCTTTGTAATCTGCATCAACACCGTTCATATTTACTTTAAACCATTCACCAGTTCCACTCATTGAATCCCCTGTTGCATTTTTAACAAGAATGATGTCATAAATCTCCCATCCGCCACCGCCAATGGTAAACATTAGGATGATTTCTTTATTTGAATAGGTATATTCTCCGTCCTCCATTTGTGAAAAGGAATAGCCCAAAGTGAAAAGAGCCAAAAGCGTTAGGTAAATTTTCTTCATCATTCTTTGTGTTCGGATTTACGATCGTTAAAGTAATTCTTCATTTTTAATTTTTAATCATTGTTGTCCGATAAAACTTTTCTGCTCTTCTTGAAACCATTGAAATCATTGGTTTTAAGAAGTGGTTTTAAAGTAAGGGGGTGGTTTTTATATTATGTGATTTTATCATTTTGGATTTAAATTGTTTGACCCCGATGGGGTCATGGGCTTTTCGGGAGGGCCTATG
>CALPWQ020000102.1 GCA_943327315.2 Chitinophaga pinensis | reverse complement strand
GTTTGAAATATTGAGTGAGATTTCGAATATTTCGAACATCAATTACGGGAATGAAAGTGACAAATTCTATGAATCAAACTGGCCGGTGTATCGCGAATGGATGATTGAGATGGCGGGCTATATCAAAAGCCAATACTATGGTCAGGTTCATGTCCTTACGGGAAGTTACTCAGGAGATAAGGCTGTAGAAGATTCAACCTATGAAGATCCATCATTTGACCTGATGAGCTTCAACAATTACGACATCAGCGCACCTAATTTCGCAACGTTCTTCACGGGAAGCAATACCTCCAATGGAAAGGGTGGTCCTCGTGTCTACGGCGTATCGAATGTTTATCTCAATGAGGATTGTGCATTTGTTCAAGAGAAACACATTGATTCGTATTCTTGCAGAAGCACAGGAGACTCATGCCGTCACAATGTGAAACCATTGATGTATGCAGAGACGGATCCAATGCAAACCATCTGCGATACCAATGGAACCGAGGTGCGTCGAGCAATCTGGCAAAGTGCCTTTTCGGGCTTGGCAGGAGCCATGAGCTGGGAAGCACAACGTACGCCAAAAATCCTTATCGATTATGCATTTTTGCATCAATTCCTCGCGACTTACCCACTTCAAAAGGGAAATTGGCATCCAGGTGCTTCACAGTTGAATAACGATGGTTCTTGGACTTATGATGCCTCGGCGTACAACGCGATGGACGGCGAAGCAACAGCAGGTACCTTTAAAAATGCAGATGCAATCTATCTGCGCTCCATGACAGGCGATACTGCCATTGGCGTGGTGACGAATAAAACCTACTCGATTTATTCGTTGACAGATTGTTTTGAAAAAGAGATGAACCTTCCTGATCCTGGATATGACCAGATGAAAACTATTGATTTGCGGAAAGAAGGATTGAAAATTAAAGCAGCCAATAGAGGAAAATACCGTGTTTCATTTTATGACACTACGGATCCCACAAAGGTCATTCACGCCTACACCACACGCGGAAAATGGATTCGACTTGATTATGAATTGCCAGCAACGAATGAGGAGTTTATGGTGCTTTTTACGATGGAGAAGCTGTAGAGTTGTTAATTACGAATTACGAGTTACAAATTTGGTGGCTGAGGTGCGACAGCAGACTCGAAGCCACGAATTACGAATTACGAGTTACGAATTGCGAAGCATCAAATTACGAATTACGAGTTACGAATTGCGAAGCATCAAATTACGAATTACGAATTACGAGTTACGAAGCATCAAATTTTGAATTGCCAAAGGCATCAAATTGCGAAGCAACAAATTACGAATTACGAATTGCGAAGCATCAAATTACGAATTACGAATTACGAGTTACGAATTACGAATTACGAGTTACGAATTGCGAAGCATCAAATTGCGAAGCATCAAATTACGAATTGCCAAAGGCATCAAATTTTTAATAAATATGAAATACACCATCTCGATCGATCAGCCACAACAGCAGTACATTCAAATCGCTGCGAATTTTCATCCTGCTGAAGCTATCTTGGAATTTCATTTGCCAAGCTGGAGACCTGGTCGCTATGAATTGGGAAATTTCGCGAAGAATGTGAAGGATGTTCGCGTGTTTGATGTCGATTCGAAAAAACGTTTAGAGATCAATAAAATCTCAAAGGACTGCTGGCAGGTATCAACGGAAGGAAGCAAAGAAATTCGTTTGGAATACCGCTATTATGCAGCCGATCTAAATGCAGGATCGAGTTTTTTATCGAATGAACAACTGTATGTGAACCCGGTCAATTGTTTTGTGTTCAGTAAAGAGCAGTGTTCGGAGTCTGTAGAACTAGAATTAAACATTCCATCCTTCTGGGAAATTGCCACGTCGATGCGTAAGAATGGAACTACACTTCTTGCGGATAACTTTGACGAGTTGGCTGATTCTCCATTCATCTGCTCGGCTCAATTGCAGCACGATGAATATACCGTTGCAGATACCTTGTTTCATTTATGGTTCAATGGGGAGTCGAAACCCGATTGGAACCGCTTGAAAAAGGATTTCGCAGCTTTTACACAGGCACAAATTGACAAGTTTGGTGAGTTTCCAGTTGCTGAATACCATTTTCTATTTCAAATCTTACCCTATAAAGCATACCATGGAGTCGAACATTGCAAGTCCACCGTGATTGCTCTAGGACCGAGTTATGCTGTGTTTGGTGATGAGTACAAAGAACTATTAGGGGTTTCTTCACACGAATTGTATCACACATGGAACGTGAAGGCCATTCGTCCGATTGACATGCAGCCCTACGACTTCACGAAAGAAAATTACTCGCAATTGGGGTACATTTGTGAAGGCGTCACGACCTACATGGGTGATTTATTTCTTTTAAAAAGTGGCGTATTTTCCTTGAAGCAATACCTGAAGGAGTTTAACAATCAGCTGCAGAAGCATTTTGACAATTTTGGCCGATTCAATTATTCGGTAGCGGAGTCTTCGTTCGACACATGGTTGGATGGCTATGTTCCCGGAGCTCCCGGTCGAAAAGTATCCATATACACGGAAGGATGTTTGCTTGCTTTTGTCACAGATGTAAGAATTCTACGGGCAACAAATAACCATTATGGCTTGGATGAGGTCATGAAACGCTTGTACTATGATTTTGCGCTTAAAGGAAAAGGAGTAAGCGAATCGGATTATAAAAAGGTGCTGGAGAATATTTCTGGAATTTTGTTTGATGACCTTTTCAAGGATTACGTCCATGGCACGCGTCCGTATGAATCTATCTTGGTGGATTGCCTCGAGTATTTAGGGCTTTCCATGGAACATGTGCCTTCAACCTCTTATTCAGCAGGTAAACTTGGATTTAAAGCTGTAAAAACGACATCAAAAGTCACTGCCATTTATCCTGGTAGTCCGGCAGATTTAGGTGGACTTATGATCGATGACGAAGTGATTTCCGTCAATGGATTCAAGGTGTCTTCAGATCTGGACAGCTGGTTGAGCTATTTTGCCGATGAAGAAAAAAATCTTGTCGTTCACCGCGCCGGGAAACATATTGCATTGAAACTTCCTGAAGTGCAGCGGAACTTCTATTGCGATTATACAGTTGTTGCAATGGAACAACCCATCGTTTCCCAAAAGAAGGCATTTGAAGCGTGGAAAAAGTAAAACGGATGAAATGCGATGAGAATAAACGTTGATTTCTTTCGATCAGAACTTATAACTGATTCCCATGCTTGGTAGGATAGGGAACTGATAAATTGATTCACCCGTTACACGATTGACATAGAAGATGTTGTTACGGTCATAGACATTGGTGATGCTTCCAATGACCTCAAGAATATCTTCATTTTTAAATTTGAAGTTTTTCTTCACGGTGATGTCCAGTCTGTGGTAGTAAGGCAGTCGTTGACTGTTAAACCCTCCAAGTAGTGTAGAAACAGTAGAAGGGTTACTTGTTGTATAATCTGTTGTTACCCCACTAGAGAAGTTGTCATTTTGGTAGAATCCAGCTGTTGGGGTGAATGGAAGTCCAGACCCAAGGTTCCAGCGAATGCTTAATTCCAATGTTTTCTTCTTTCCGAAGAGATATGTACCAACGAGGTTGATGTTGTGACGACGGTCAAATACAGGGTAATATTGCGCAAAACCATCCCAGCGCGTTGAATGTCCATACGAATAAACACCCCACAAGAACAAGCGTTCGCGGCTGTATTTTAACAAAACATCTAGCCCATAAGAAATACCATCTTCGATGATGAAATCCTTTTTGTAGACATCATCAATGTTCGCAAACTGTGCGATGTCTTCGTACAACTTGTTTTGATTGATGTTGCTCAACTGTGAGAAATACTTGAAATATCCTTCCACATTGGCAGATAAAAATTTGCTGAGATCGTATTCAAAACCAAGAATCGCATGCCATGAGTATTGAATTCCGTTCTTCACATTTTTTACTTGCTGAAATTCATTGACGAATTGTGTCTGTACATTTTGTGGAGCCGAAAGTAATCCATTGAAAAGGTTAACCACATCTTTATCGGAAGATGCCGACGTAAAGTTTTGAGAGAAGCGACCTCCTGAAAATTTGAAACGCAATTTTTCTGTCGCATTGTATTTCAAACCAATGCGGGGCTCTGGGGATATTGTCCCAAGAGATGCATAGACCTGAACACGAACACTAGGTTGAATAACCCAACGTCCGCGAACCAATCGCATGTTGGTGTACATGCCAATTTCAGTGGTGAAGTTGTCTGCTTTTATTTCACGTTTTGCTTCATTATACGTAGAAAATGAGGTGTTGAAACCGCTCAAATTCAAACCATAATTCAATTCGCTTTCTTTTCGCAAGAAATAGGTAAAGTCAAATCCAATATCGAATCCACCAATTCTGCTGGTTCGCGGTTGTGCATTGCTTTCGTTAAACGTCGTTTCGTAGTTGCTTCCGTTCACGTGTCCTTTGATGAATACGGGTGAACTGCTTGGAACCATCAAGAAATTGATTCCTCCTCCGGACGCTTTCCAACTCAAATCGGCAATGCCATAGTTTACACTGTCTTGATTGTGAAACCCGAAGGCACTAAATTTTGATCCACCATCTCCTTGAAAAGTAACTTTACTGTAAAGGTCCGTAAAGTTGAAGGGCAATCCTCGACCTTGATTGACTCCTGGGTATAAGGTTTTGGCGGTATAATCCAATAAACAGTGTTTACCTGAGAAGATAAATGATGCATTGCTTGGATTTCCGTCTTTTCGCTTTCCGAGTGGACCTTCAAAAACAACTTTACCCAAAAAAGGTGAAGCAGATATTTTACCACCAAATTCTTTTCTGTTTCCATCGCGGTAGGTAATGTCCATCACGGATGAAATTCTTCCGCCATATTTCGCGTCGAATCCTCCAGTGTACACATCTACATTTTTTACCAGCTCCGTTTCAAAAATGGAGAAGAAACCGATGGAGTGGAAAGGGTTATAAATGGTCATTCCGTCCAAAAGCACTTTGTTTTGGATAGGTGTACCTCCGCGAACATAGAGCTGTCCACCTTGGTCACCCGTAGTTACAACACCTGGTGTCACACTGAATGCTCCAACAACATCATTTTCAGCGCCAACGCTTGGTACGCGCTCTAAGCCCTTGGCGTCAAACTGCAACTTGGAGATTTGCACCTCATTTTTCTTGCGTTTGCTGTCTGCACTGGCATTGACTTCATCAAATTCTTTTACATTTTCTGCCTTCTCTAAGGCAATTTTCAAATCAAGAATCCCCTTTTCAGCAATTACCTCAATGTTTTTGGTCACTATGGCGTAATTGAAATTGTCAATTTTAATGATGTATGATCCTTTTTCAATCTTCGGGATGGAGAAAATCCCATTCAGGTCGGTAACAGCACCTGTAACGGTAGAACTGTCAGAACTACGAAGCAAGCGCACTTTTTCATAGGCAATGGGTTCACCATTCTTTTTATCCGAGATAAAACCACGAATCGTGTAATCTTGGCTAAATGCTAAACCATTGATAAACAGGAATGAAAATACAATCAGCAAGTGCTTCATAGCGAGTTATGTTCTTTAATAACGGTCCCGAAGATACATTTTATTAGTTGAAGGTGTGCTATTTTTCAGTAAAACCTTTAGGTGATATTAGGTGTTTTTTCGTAAAGTTTTCTTTGCCATTTCCCAATAGACATCCATTTCTGTAAGTGTCATGTCCGACAAGGCTTTTCCTTCCTTGGCTGTCATTTCTTCCATCAGTTGAAATCTGTTGATGAACTTTTGGTTGGTCAGCGCAAGGGCATTTTCTGGATTAATGTCGACAAAACGGGCATAATTGATCAGTGAGAACAAGAGGTCACCAAATTCTTCTACGCGATGTTCGGAGCCGTTTAGCTGTTCTTCACGAAATTCATTCAACTCTTCTTGTACTTTATTCCAAACATCATCGGGATTGTCCCAATCGAAACCAATTCCCTTTACTTTTTCTTGAATGCGCGCGGCTTTCACCATGGCAGGAAGGGAAGACGGAACGCCTTCAAGTACTGATTTTCGTCCTTCTTTGAGCTTCAACCTTTCCCAGTTTGCTTTCACTTGTTCTTCTGTTTCAGCAACCGTATCTCCATAAATGTGCGGATGACGGAACACCAGCTTGTCACAAATGGCATTGAGGACACTTTCTACATCAAAGGCATTTTGTTCTTGCCCAATTTTACAGTAGAAAACCATGTGTAAAAAGAGATCGCCTATTTCGCCTTTCAAGGCAGGTAAATCATTGGAAGTAATGGCGTCAGCCAGTTCATAGGTTTCCTCTATGGTTAGGTGGCGCAAGGATTCTAAGGTTTGTTTTTGGTCCCAAGGGCATTTTTCCCGAAGGTCATCCATGATATTTAAAAGGCGCTCAAAGGCAATAAGTCGAGGATCTGTCATAACAACAAAAGTAGAATTTTTCAGAATGTACTTTTCAATTCATTATTTTAGCATTCGAAATGCGCTCAGGATTATTTATACTTTTTCTTTTCATTTCTTTTTCTGCATTTTTACAGAAGGAGTGGGGATTGGAATACCGACAAAAAGTAGGGTTCCTTGCGGCGCACCGTGGGGTAATGAGCCATTTGGCAGTAAATCAAGCGTATGCAGGTGAACTTTCACTTTTCTTTCACCCGAAAGGCAGAAAACAATGGCATGAGGCCTGTGGTTATCCGTCCATGGGAGCGACACTTTTCGGAGGTTCTGTTGGGAACAATACGATTTTAGGAACCTTCTGGGGGGCTTACAGCTTTATCGAATTTCCATTTGTGAAATCACGTCACTTTCAGCTTTTTGGGAAATTGGGAACTGGATTAGGGTACACGGCAAAAGTGTTTAGCAATGAGCTTAATCCGAAAAATGTTGCCGTGAGTACCCATGGAAATGCGCTCATTTGCCTTGGCTTGAAAAGTCAGTTTTCTTTCGGTCGGAATGCTATCGTTTTAGGTATTGACATGACACACTTCAGCAATGGCGCATACAAGGTCCCGAACTTAGGGGTAAACTTACCGTATCTATCTTTCGGCTATGGCCGCACCATTCAAACGGCACCAAAAGACACCTTGGTGCTGCCAAATGTGGTTCCTTTGCGCAAATGGTTGTTTGGAATTACTGCCATTGCCTCTGTGAAGGAGGTTTTTCCAACAGGAATGAAGAGGTATCCGATTTTTGCCATGAGCATTCATGCGCGCTATTTTACAAAACCAAAGGTTGGGCTAGAGGCTTCTTTCGATCTCATCTCAAAACAAGCCATTCAGGCTTACAGGCCAGAAATCATTAAATCACAATGGGATATTCTTCAGTTGGGTGTATTTGTTGGCTATTTATTGCCCTTGGATCAGTTTCATTTTACCTTAGGAATGGGGGTGTATTTGAAGGACAAATACCAACCGGAAGATGCCATGTACCACCGCGTCGGTATTCGCTATTACTTTAAAAATGGCCTAAATACGCAGGTTGTATTGAAATCACATTGGGCAAGGGCCGATTATGTAGAATGGGGACTTGGATATACATTCAATTACAAGAAAAAATGAAGCCGTTTGTCGTCGTATGTGTTCTTCTAGCTCTCGCTGCTGCATGCAAGAAAGCTGAAAATAGACCTTGTTGGAAAACGGCAGGTGCCGATACGGAAATGACAATCGAGGTAGCACCATTCGCTAAATTGTTCTTGCACGAGCATGTGAAATTCGTCTTGGTGCAAGATTCTGTAGAAAAGGTGATCTTATCGGGAGGAAAGAATTTGTTGAACTTTATTGACGTCTCAGTGGCCGACCAAACACTGGAAATTGGAAATGACAACAAGTGTACATTCTTCCGCTCGTATGATAAAAAAGTGAAGGCTGAAATTCATTTTAAAAGCATTGAAAACATACATTTTGAAGGTTCAGAATCCTTGACAAACAAAGGGAAATTGAACTTTAGTTGGTTGACTTTGCTAATTCGAGATGGTGCTGGACCTGTAAACTTAAATTTTGATGCCTACGTGGTCATCGCGACAATAAGCCACGGTTGGGGTGATTTTACCTTCACTGGAAATGTTAATTATGCCAACTTTAATGTATGGAGCAACGGGTTTTGTAATACCTATGGCTTGAATGTAAAAGACTCAATTACGGTAGTTTCTTCCACGCAGGGTCCAGTTCACATCAATGCTGATCAAGCAAAATTGAAAGCAGAGACCAATGGATCTGGCAACATTAATTACCGAGGTGTTCCTAGTTCAATGGCGTTCAATAAATATGGACTTGGGGATTTGATTGATGACAATTGATTACAGCTTTCGCTTCAGCTGCATTAAAATACCGAAGGCACTTTCAACATCATCTTGACGCACCACAACAGTAAACTCCGTGGACGTGGATACAATCTCTACGATATTAATTCCTTGCCAAGCTAGGTGTTTTAACAGGTAATAATACACTCCGTATATCTCATGATTGAGGTTAGGCAATACCACTGTTACGGAAGACAAGTTTAAGTTGTGGGATTTCATTCGTTCCTTGGCAAAGTATTTTTCCATGAGTGCTGAATGTCGTTCTTGGAGCACATACGTTGTTTCTGTAACCCCTTGACAAAGAGCAAAAAATGAATCACTTTCTTTCGATATGGTTTCAAAAAGTAAAGTTTGCGCTGTTTTTAAGGTATCTGAATTCTCGAAAGTGAAGTCTGTCAAATTGTTGCGCACAAGAAAATCACCCAAGTCACCCATCATGTTGGTGATTTTCGTGTTCAAGCGCTGATAGAGTCCTGGTGTCATGCGCTTGATGGCCATCACGATAGCCCCCTCATTGATTTTTTTACCCAGCATCTCTTCAATATCGGGCTGTAATTTTCTTGCCAACGCAGAAATATTGATGAGGTCCTCGGCCATCGCTTCCCGCAAAAAAGGGCTGCGGTTGATGAGTGCTTCTGTGGCTGTACCAATCGAGTTCATATTTCCTAGAGTTTAGAGTATTGAAATTCGGATCGCTGCTTATTTAAGCCGACTTTGAACCAGGTTTAATGCCATCTGCATCTGTTCTTCTCGGCTGAGGTGTGAGGTGTCGATGACAAGGGCATCTGGTGTTTGAATTAAAGGGCTGTCATCACGGTTTGAATCCAAATAATCGCGTTCGGTTAGATTTTGAAGCACCTCGTCGAATGTGGTGTCAATGCCATTTTGTTGGAGTTCGAGCAATCGTCGTTGTGCTCTGATTTCGGGCGCTGCGGTAACAAAAAGCTTGAGTTCGGCATTTGGGAAAACAATAGATCCGATGTCTCGACCGTCCATTACTATACCCCCATTTTCTCCCATTTTTCGTTGCTCATCCACCAATTTCTTTCGGACAAATGACAGTGCGGCAATTTTTGATACATCACCAGCCACCTCGGGTGTTCGTATCAGCGCTTCGACGTTCACTCCATTTAACAGAAGATCGCTTGCTCCACGTTCAGGGTTGAATTCAAATGAAAGAGAAATCTTGTCCAAATGGGCCAAAATGGCAAATTCATTTGGTACGCCATCAACGATAAATCCATTCTGCTTGCAGTAGAGCGTGACACCGCGGTACATCGCGCCACTATCGACAAAAACATATCCTAAGGCTTTAGAAAGAGCTTTAGCCATGGTACTTTTTCCACAAGAGGAATGTCCATCAATGGCAATGGTAATTCTTTTGTTTGACATACTGCGAATGTACGGAATTCAGCGCATAAAAAAGGGCCAACCGTGGCTGACCCTTTCCTTTTTTGGCGGAGTGACTTAGAATCGCCAACCCATTCGGATTGCAGCTGTTGCGCTGTTTCCAAATGTGATCGAGTTCCCTTGAGGATGAATTTTAATGGTTGTCCCACTCAAATTCATTTCCCCACCTTTGTCGACTGTTGACCGCAAACTGAGGCCAAGCTCAGCGCCAATAAAGACATTTTCGGCAAAATAGTAATCAAATCCAGCAGCGAGTCCAAGACCAAATCCATTGTTTTTGGTCACGACTTCCGCGTTTGAACCTTGAACAAAATCGCCATCTCCAGGAGTACCTGAATTGGGTGAGTAATCTTTCCAATCCTCGTGTTGTGATCCAAAACCTACAAGAACATCTAAGGCAATGTAAGGTGAGAGTCGTTCCATTTGTGAGAAATGGTACGAACCACCAAGACTAATCCATGTCATTGCTGAACGCAAGGTTTGAGTCCCTAAGGAATCAACATTAGGGTGGAAGTCAGCCCCCAATCCGTAGACGTTGTACACATCTTGGGAGTAGTTGTGTTGAAATCCAATACGTGCAGCAAAATTGTCCGTCGCAAAGTAGCGGAACTTAATCATTGGTGCAGTAAAGGAGTTGGTTAAACTGTTTAGACTCAGTCCTCCTTCCAAAGAGAAGGGATTCGAATCAATCGGTCTTTGGGCAAAAACTGCACTAGAGAATGCAAGAGCCCCAACTAAAAATGTAATCTTTTTCATATTGATTATCTTTATGTGGTTTGTGCAAAGATAGTTCAGGAAAAGTTTTCAACGAAAAAAGTCAGCATGCTTTTCGTCATGTATCAAAGTGATACATGTCATTGTTTTATAATTCTATCACTAAAAGTCATTTATGTAGGGAAAATTAATGTAAAAGTTCAGTGAAGAAAAGTCGATTTTAACCATTGTTGATAACCAAAAATGTTGCTGAAACCTTTTTATTTTATCTTCGCGAGCGTTAAAATTTTCCGATGAATACAAGAAGTGCGTTAAATATTTTAAAACTTGATGTGCTTTCAAGTGTTGAAGACCTTGATATTCAATATTTTTCACAAAAATCATGGATTTTAAAGTCGATGGAAAATGCGACCAGCGAAAGTGTGAAGGCTTCCTACACGCTGAAAACTGTCGAGCTGGAGAACGCATATTCTTTTCTCAAGGCAGAAATCGAAGGGAAGAAAGCAAACGAGCGAAATTACAGTCGACATGTAAATCTTCCCAGACTTAAAAAAGTGCATTGGTTCCTTATCGCTTTCACCGTTTTATTGGCAACAACATTTGGTCTGAATTATATCCTCAATAAAAATGCAGCGGAAAAAGCGCTTTCAGAGGGATTAATTTTGTTTGAATCGGCTAAAATGTCGAAGAATAAAAACCAATTGAAAAAAGCTCTAGGACTTTTCCGTGTTGCCATGCAAGATGGTTCGGCAAAGGGAAAGTTTTACCATGGGATTACTTTGTTCAAATTGGGAAGTAAACAGGTAGGTCTTTCCGAAATGCGAAGTGCTGAAAAAGATGGATTTACAGATACAACAATTGATTTTCGGTTTTATACTACGTACAATTCTGAACTAAATACACGCTGATAGGTGAAGATGTTTTTATCAGTGGTAAAATACGTCACGCTGATTATTGGTCATTATGATAATTCATAGGTTCATGATTCTAGAAATTATCTATCAGATGGTATTGCGATGTTTGTTTAAGGAACTCGAGTCAAGCAATTATGATTAAGCTGAATTTAAAAACAATTGAAAATGGAGACACCTGAATTAAAAATTCTTCTCGAGGAGGCAAATACAATTGTCCAAGCACTCAATGCCAAGGCCGATGAATCGTCAGCCATTGTGAATGATATTGCAGAATTTCAATCCACTGCTCAAGTGGCAATGAACTCAATTGAAGATCAAAAAGTACAGTTGGATTCGATTTTCCAAGACTCAACAGCTACACAGAACGCGATTCAAGAACAGGCTACCGAAATATCCAATTTACTGGAAGAGAGTTCAGTTGCACGCGATCACATTGATTCGATTAAAGTATCGGCTGAGGAATTGCAGAATAATATCAACGACATCTTTAATGAAATATCAGATGTTCAGCAGCAAGTTCAAAGCATATTGCAAGAGATCCTCGAAATCCAACAAAATGCGCAAGATGCCTTAACCAAGACAAATGAGCACGAATCTCAAGCTCAGGATGCCTTAACCAAGACGAATGAGCACGAATCTCAAGCCCAGGATGCCTTAACCAAGACGAATGAGCACGAATCTCAAGCTCAAGATGCCTTAACCAAGACGAATGAGCACGAATC
>CALPWQ020000101.1 GCA_943327315.2 Chitinophaga pinensis | reverse complement strand
TTTACATTACTGCTGCGCAATTAACTGCTGCAGGAATTCCTGCAAATTCCCAAATCTCATCTGTAGGTTTCAATGTGACAGCTGATAATGGTACAACTGTGCATACTGGATTTTCGCTTAAAGTGTATCAAACAGCAACGGCCAATCCTATTAGTGCTGCATATATTTCAACTGGCCTTGTTGCACAGTCAGCCGTTTCAAACTATAATCCTGTTGCTGGTTGGAATCAAATTGCACTAGCCGCTTCGTTTACATGGAACGGGACATCAAATTTGGTGATAGAAACATGTTTTAATAATACTGGTTATACTTCAAATGCTGGTACTCAATGGACAACAACTGGATTAGGTACGGGAACATGGTCAAGGTATAATTACGCCGATGCAGCTGGTCAATGCGCTGCGACTGGCACCCTTACTTCAACAACAACACGACCAAATATGCGTTTTGGTTGGGTTGCATCTAGTGCATGCACAGGCACACCAGCAGCTGGGACAGGAACTATTACTTCTGCAACAGGTTGCCCAAGTACAAGCTTCACTTTAAATAGTTCTGGTTTAACATCAGGATTGGGAATTACATATCAATGGCAAACGTGTGCAACTGTTGGGGGTACATATATAAATGTTGGTGCGGCAGGCTCCTCTTTAACAACATCAACGGCAACAACTGCATATTATCGATTAAAAACAACCTGTTCGGGTAGTGGATTAGTTAATTATACGAATGTGGTTTCATATACTGTAGCATCAAATTTTTGCGCATGTTCGGCCTACCCAGCTTGTAATGCCACCTCTGCCGCGGATGATGAAATATTAAACGTAACGGTTGGAACATTAAATAACACTTCTACTTGCGCATCTCTTGCAGGTGGTGCGGGATCGGTGGTAGCTATGTACTCTAATTACAGTGGAATCGTGGCTGCTCCTTCACTCATGCAAGGGAGCAGTATCTCAAGCTCTGTGACTATTGGATTTTGTTCTGGTACTGCATATACAACAGGCTTTGCTGTATATATAGACTATAATCAAAATGGCGTATTTACGGATGTCGGCGAAATGGTTTATAGCCCCAATGCAACATTCACTCCTGCTGCTGCTGGTACAGCCTATCCTTTTACATTTACTGTTCCAGCTGGTGCAACAGTTGGTACAACTCGAATGCGAATTGTAGATATAGAAGGCGTTGCATTACCAGCTTCAACAGGTACATTTACCTGGGGTGAAACAGAAGACTATTGTGTAACTATTCTTGCTGCAACAGCTTGCACGGGCACACCAGCAGCTGGCACAGCGACAATTACCTCTGCAACAGGTTGCCCAAGTACCAATTTCACTTTAAATAGTTCTGGTTTAACTGCTGGAACTGGAATCACTTATCAATGGCAAAGTGGCCCAAGTGCGACAGGTCCTTGGACAAATGTTGGTGCGGCTGGAACTACTTTAACAACTTCAACTGCAACAACAACGTATTACAAATTAGTTACTTCGTGCACAAGCAGTGGTTTGTCAAATAGTTCGAATGTTGTTTCATATACTGTATCTGGAAATTCTTGCGCATGTACTGCGTATCCAGCATGTAATGCCACTTCTGCCGCGGATGATGAAATATTGAACGTAACGGTTGGAACATTAAATAACACTTCTACTTGCGCATCTCTTGCAGGTGGCGCGGGATCGGTGGTAGCTATGTACTCTAATTACAGTGGAATCGTGGCTGCTCCATCGCTCATGCAAGGAAATAGTATCTCAAGCTCAGTGACAATCGGATTTTGTTCTGGAACTGCCTATACAACGGGATTTGCCGTATATATAGACTATAATCAGAATGGCGTATTTACGGATGTCGGCGAAATGGTTTATAGTCCCAATGCAACATTTACTCCTGCTGCTGCTGGTACAGCCTATCCTTTTACATTTACTGTTCCAGCTGGTGCAACATTAGGAACGACACGTATGCGGATTGTAGACATAGAGGGCAGTGCATTACCAGCTTCAACGGGTACTTTTTCTTGGGGTGAGACTGAAGATTATTGTGTAACCATTATTGCTGCACCTGCTTGCGCTGGCACACCAGCTCCTGGAAATACACTTACTTCTTCAGCGAGCGTTGCTTCTGGTTCAACAGTGAATCTTTCACTTTCAACTCCTCCAATTGGAACTGGATTAACGTATGCATGGCAAAGTGGACCGAGTAACACAGGGCCTTGGACAACTATTGCAACAACATCGACCTATACAGCTACTGTTTCAGCAACTACATGGTACCGATGTTTGGTAACCTGTTCAGGCAATACAGGAACTGCAACTCCTGTGCAGGTTTCGGCAGTAGTTGCCAATACTATTCCATATACGGGATCTTCGTCTGTATCTTGCGGAACAAGCACATTGATTTATGATCATGGTGGTTCTGCAGGTGATTATTTAGATAATGCAAACGGTTATCTTGTTTTAAACAATACAGCTGGTTCAACTGCTATAATTTCAATAACTGGCACATACAATACTGAGGGTTCTTATGATTATCTTCGAATATATGACGGTACAGGCACAGGAGGTACGTTGTTAGCTTCTTATAGTGGACTTAGTGGTACCGTAACTCCTTTTGCAAGTGCGGCTGGTCAAACAATAACGGTTCAATTTCAATCAGATGTTTCATCCGTATACTCTGGTATTGCTTTAAACGCAGTTTACAGTGGTTCATGCGCTGTTCCTGCTTGTTCTGGTACTCCAGCTCCTGGAAATACACTTACTTCTTCAGGCAGTGTTGCTTCTGGTTCAACAGTGAACCTTTCACTTTCAACTCCTCCAACTGGTTCTGGTTTAACCTATGCTTGGCAAAGTGGACCTAGTAACACGGGTCCATGGACAACCATTGCATCATCAGCAACCTGTACAGCTACGGTTACAGCGATGACTTGGTACCGATGTTTAGTTACCTGTTCTGGTAATACTGGACCTGCAACACCTGTTCAGGTTACGCTTACTGCGTGCATTCCAACGTCAACCTATGGTTGCACCTCTGGTGATGTTATCGCACGTGTGATCCTAAATACCTTAGACAACAACTCAGGAACAGGCTGTCCAAGTGGAGTTGCTGGATATTCCAATTACACGACAAATCCTGCCTTAACAACGACTTTATTGCCGAGTTCATCTTACAATTGTATTGTATACGCTGGAGCTTGGGCTGGAGATTATGCCGCATGGATTGATTACAATGACAATCTTGTCTTCGAACTTTCGGAAAGAATTGGGTACACAACATCGACCATTGCAGCGAATACCTCTGCTAGTTTCGCAGTTGTCTTATCATGTACACCTCCTGCAGGTCAGCACCTAATGCGTGTTCGGGAAGCATACGCAACTGCGGGTTCTGCTATTGATCCTTGTGCCGTTTATTTGTGGGGTGAAATTGAAGACTACATGATTACCATTTCCGCTCCGCCTGCTTGTGCTTCACCCGGTTTAATGACAACACTAACGCCTGCAGCAAATTCTGCCAACTTAACTTGGGCAACAAGTTGTTCATCAGCAACAAGCTATGATTTCCAATATGGACCAGCAGGTTTCGCTTTGGGAACAGGCACCATGTTGACGAATCAAACCGTAACGATCGCTGCACCAAATGCAAGTTTTAACCTTACTGGTTTGACGGGTGGAACAACTTACACTGTTTACTACCGTGCAAATTGTGGGGGAGGTGTAACAAGTGCATGGTCAATTGCAAATAATTTCACAACACTAGCTGTATGGACAGACACATGGGTTTCTATGAATACTGGCGCTGCAGTATGGTGTCCAGGTGAAACAAGAGTAGTGACTGTAACTGTTACCAACACAGGGAATATGACGTGGACAAATGCTACACCGGATATCAATATTGGTGTAAAATGGAATGCTGAAGCAGATTATTTTGTGCGAACAGATGCAAATGGACTTGCTCCAGGTGCTTCTCAAACCTATTCATTAACGATGACAGCACCATTGGTGTTGGGTACAAATAACCTTACCTTTGATCTGGTAAGTGAAAATAATTTTTGGTTCGCGTCAAATGCAAATGGGGCAGGACCTAGTAATGTTATTTATACATCAGCGACAATAACGATTTCAAGCCCAACAGTTTCTGCTGGTGCTGCAATGGCCGCAATTTGCCAAGGCACAGCATCTGCAGCATTGGGTGGTTCATTTGGTGGAACAGCAACATCTGCAGTTTGGTCTGGAGGAGCTGGTACTTTTGCCAACAATACGGGATCAACGCCAGGTACGGCGACTTATACAGCGAGTGCTTCTGAAACAGGAACAATTGCATTAACGCTCACAACGAGTGGAGGTCCTTGTGGTACTGTGTTCGCTACAAAAACAATCGTAGTGAATGCAAACTTGCCTGCAAGCGTTTCTATCGCTGCTTCTGCAACAACAATTTGTGACGGAACATCTGTAAGCTTTACCGCAACTCCAACAAATGGAGGTGCTGCACCTGCTTATCAGTGGAAAGTGAATGGAACGAATGTCGGGACGAATTCAGCTACTTATACAAATGCTGCTTTGGCGAATGGAAATGTTGTGACCTGTGTATTGACATCAAATGCAACGCCTTGTTCAACTGGTTCACCGGCAACATCGAACAGTATCACAATGGTGGTTTCTGCCGCCTTTGCTCCTACATTTACTGCTACGCCAACTACGCCAAATTGTGTGGGTACTCAAGTAACTTATACAGCAACTGCAGGTCAAACCAATTATGCGTGGACCTTTCCTGGAACGGCCGGTGTTGATTATACACTGTTGAGCGGAGGTACTTCTGCATCGAATACAGCTGTAGTTGTTTACAACACCGGAGGATCAAAAACCATTGCAATGAATTATGCAAGCCCATTAGGATGTGCATCTTCAGGAATGATTAACAATACTATAACTTTAGGTGCTGGTACTCTTGCAACTAGCGCTGTAAATGGCGATGTGATTTGGAGAGGTCTTACAAGTGTGGACTGGCAAACAGCCTCGAACTGGTACTACTTTGATGGAACAACATATACTGTTGCCGGATCTACACCAACAAGTGCAACAAGAACCATTATTCCGAATAACTCATGTGTAACGCAACAGCCTTCAGTGGCTGCGGGAACAACTGTAAACGCAAAAGACGTTGTGATAGAAACAGGTGCAACCTTAATCATGACAACAGGAACCTTGAATGTAAATGGCGACTTTACCAATAACGGTACTTTCGTTGCCGGAACAGGTAAAGTGGTCTTTAATGCTGCAGGAACAGTTTCTGGAAATGCAACAACATTCAACGATGTTGACTTGAACAACGGAGTGAACTTCGGATCGAACTTGTCAACTGTAAATGGAATATTGACAATGAACACAGGTTCATGGGTGAATACAAACGCACCAATTTACGGAACAAGCTCTTTGTTGAAATACAACACCGGAGGTACATACGGACGTGGATTTGAGTGGAACACAACATCAGGTGCTGGTTACCCGAACGACGTTCAAGTGACTAACAATACAACCATCAATTACCCGAATACAGGTGGAGCTTTCAGCACCAACATTGGTGTTCGTCGTGACTTGACAATCGACGCAGGATCTAACGTGTACATGGATTATGGTACAGGCAATGCTTCAGGTTCAATGACCGTTGGTCGCAATGTAACATCAGCAGGTGATTTGTCACTTGGGAACCAAATCGGTGGTGATATCTACGTAGGTGGTAACTGGACACGCACAACAGGGAACTTGTATGCGAACAACCGTGCAGTGTTCTTCAATGGTGCAACAGGCAACCAAACGATTACCAAGGCTGGAGGTGAAACCTTCCCTTACATGGTCGTGAACAAAGGATCAGGAAATGTAATTCTTGCTAACAATGTGACAACAACAGGTGGTCTTACGCTAACAAGTGGATTGGTTGAAGTTGGAACAAACAACTTTGTGATGGGCGCATCAACTTTAACTGGAGGATCAACAACAAGTTATGTAAAGACAGCATCAACAGGTATCCTTAGCCGCAATGTTGCAGGAACAGCGACGACATTCCCAATAGGAAATGGATCGTACAACCCAGCAACTTTAACGAATGCTGGAACAGCCGATGTATTCTCACTTCGTTTGATTGACAATGTAACTTCCAACGGAACAGGTGTTGGTGCAACGACAACAGAAGCCGTTGTGAATCGCACATGGATGATTGAAGAAGCGACAATTGGAGGATCTAATGTCACACTTCGTTTGCAGTGGAATGGTGCGGGTGAACAAATCAATACCTTCTCACAAACGTCTGCCTTCATTGCGCACTATATAGCTGGCGCATCGATGTGGGATAACATTGGTGGAACAGTAGGAGCAGACTTTGTAGAGTCAGCGGGCATCACAAGCTTCTCGCCATTCACAATCTCATCATCAATGACATTCGCACCACTTCCGGTGGAATTGCTTTCCCTCGACGCACAATGTGCCGGAGAGAATGTGATCGTATCGTGGAAAACAGCCTCTGAGCACAACAGTTTAAACTTTGTAGTTGAGCGTTCAGATGATGGCACAGCATGGAGTGAAATTCAAACAGTAGGAGCTGCTGGAAACAGCAACACCATCATAGAATACGCCATCGAAGATGCAGGAGCCGCAAGAGGAGTGAAGTACTACCGTTTGATTCAAACAGATCAGGATGGAGTTCAAAAAGTGTACGGACCGGTGATGTCGAACTGTGGTTCGGATGACAACACCTTCATGAGCTTCCCGAACCCGAGTGATGCAAACATCACTTTGATGTTCACCGATAAAAAGATAAATGGATCAACAACCTTGACGGTGCGCGATGCACACGGACGCGTTGTTCGATCAATGGCACTGGAGATCCAACCAGGAACGACCTCTATCTTGATTCCAGACATGGAACTCGAGCCAGCAGTGTACTACCTTCAGTTGGTGGGAGACAACTTCACGTCTCCAGTAATTAAACATAGTTTACGTTAGTAACTTGTGGTCTAAACGAAAAAGGGAAACCAAACGTGGTTTCCCTTTTTCTCTTTGAAAGACATCAAGATTTTAAGATGTCAAGAGATTAAGATGTCAAGATTTTAGGACAAAGGACAAAAGAATTGGGCTTCTAAGCCAAAAAAGCACTGGAGATCCAACGAGCGGTTTAGTATCAGCTGTTGGGGGTGAGACAACTTCACGACTCCAGTAAATAAACATGGTTTACGTTAGTAACTTGTGGTCTGAAAAAAGGAAAGGGGAAATCGAAAGATTTCCCCTTTTCCGTTTTTTTAATGAAGAATTAAAAATGAAGAATGAAGAATGAATGAATTGGAGCTTCGCTCGCCTCGGCGGACTTGAGTACAAATCATGAATGCATACGAAGAGACCCCATCGGGGTCGAACCTTTGTAACAATAGCCTAAACCGTAAGATCCTACGACCCCATCGGGGTCGAACATAGATAGATTGTTTTCAAATCCGCGGCGACGAAGTTCTATACAATTACATTTAGTAGTGAACTTCATTTTTAATTATTAATCTTTCATTTTTAATTTTTTAAACAATTCTCGCAGCGATCCCGCCACAGCGGACTTAAGAGCAAATTTTCCACATTAGTCATTAGTAACTCTAAGAGCCACAGCGGACTTTAAAGGAAATTTTGAATTCGCTCCGCGACCAAATTTGCAAAGCAATCAAATCCTTAATTGCGCAGCAACAAATTGCCTCTGGCATCAAATTCCGTCAGGATCAAATCTTGAATTCGCGCAGCGATCCCACCACAGCGGACTTAAGAGCAAATTCTCAACTCGTGGCTTCGAGACTGCTATCGCACCTCAGCCACCAAATTCGTAATTGGTAATTCGTCATTGGTAATTCGTTATTCATAACTCGTAACTCAACATCACGACTCTGAAACCCTTTAAAATACTGATGTAAACCACTCTTAATCATTTCGTTAAAAACAAGCCCATATTGTCATTTTAGCAAGTAGAAATTTCATGAATAAATCGACAATTATCTTGCTGAAACCCTTATATATTCTCAATTGGAGATTTTTTTCACTAAAAAAATAATTGAATAAACGCTCATATTAATTTTTAAGTTGTTCAAAATCAGATAATTTAAAAAAAAACGTAAAAAATGTTAATCGTATGTTATTTTTTATTTTATGTTTGTCAGAACTAAATCATCCGAATTAAGACCACGGATGCTTGCTAAAAGTTAAAACTATGGAAAACTATTACAATTCTTGTAGGGAAGTAATGTCCCCACAATTCAGATTTAAGGGATATTTATCTCTTATTTCAAAGTCTCTTTTCGTATTCATACTTTTCTTGTATGTGCTTACTGGAACTACTGTTGCACAATGTACCAACACGTTTGCTACTCAATTTCCTGCTGCAACGCAAAACCCTGGAGTAGGATTCAATACTAATACGGGGAAGTATTTCGCAATTAATGTCACTTCCGGAACAGTTTACACAGTAACTTCTTCGTTAGGAGGTAGTGCCTTTAATATCAGGATGGGTTCGGCTACTGGAGCTGTTATTTGGACTGGAGTGTCGGGTTCATTCTTTACTGCCCCAAGCACAGGTGTTGCTTATGTTCATCATTCAACATCTTTGTGTGCTGCGACTACGAATACAACAAATAGAGCAATAACATTTGTCGCTCAAGCTTGTACATCGACCTTTTCATCAATTTGGACTGAGAACTTTGATGGTTTGGGTGCAACGGCAGGGGCTGCGGCAAATGCGTTGCTTCCGTGTGGATGGTCCAAAACCCATGGTGAATGGGCTACAAGTAACGCTGCTACCAACACATACAATGATCCTCGTTCGGCCTCGTATTATTTAACGAATGCTTGGACAGCTACAAATGAAACTGTTTTTACCCGAGGGTTTGATTTAACAGCTGGTGTCACTTATACGTTTGATTTTTACTATGCTGGTGACGGATTCAGTGGATGGACTGGTGATGTGATCTATAACACTCAACAGACAGTTGCTGGTGCAACAATATTAGGTACTTCTTTTGTTTCAAGTGGCACAACAACAGCAGCAAATTCATACACTTTAGTTTCTCGGACGTTCACTCCTGCAACTAATGGTAGATACTTTTTTGGTGTTAGAATTAATGCTACAAGTGCTCCATTTTATTTAGGCTTTGATGATTTTTCGTTGTCTGCGGTAGTTCCTTGTTCTGGTACTCCAGCACCTGGAAATACTGTGACTTCTTCCGCTAGTGTTGCACCGGGTGGTACAGTGAATCTATCCTTGCAAACTGCAACCTCTGGGACAGGGGTAACCTATCAATGGCAATCGGCACCAACATCAACAGGTACATGGACAAATTTTGGAACTTCATCTGCTACCCAAACAACAGCCGCAATTAATGCAGATACTTGGTTTAGATGCCGTGTAACGTGTGGTGCAAATACAGGTAATTCTACACCCGTTCAAGTTGTGCTGTCTGCTTGTGTACCTACTATGACCTATGGTTGTACAGACGGAGATGTTATAGCTCGTGTGATTTTAAATACCCTAGATAATAATAGTGGAACAGGCTGTCCGAGTGGAACAGCAGGTTATTCCAACTACACAACAAATCCTGCTCTAACAACTACTTTATTACCTAGTTCTTCTTATAATTGTATAGTTTACGCCGGTCAATGGGCTGCTAATTATGCCGCTTGGATTGATTATAACGACAACCTTGTTTTTGAAGCTACAGAAAGAATAGGGTATACCCTTTCCACTGTAGCTGGTTCTGGAGTGGCAGGTGTTTTAGGTTCTTCTGCTTCATTTCCAGTGACTTTGGCATGTAACCCTCCTGCTGGTCAACATATATTAAGAATACGTGAGGTTTATAATCAAGCAAATGGTTCAACAATAACTCCTTGTGGTAATAATGAAGGTTTAGGTTACGGAGAGATTGAAGATTACAAAATAACGATTGCTGCAGCGCCAGCATGTCCTTCTCCGGGTCTGATGACTTCTGTTACACCGGCTACAACTTCTGCTGTATTGACATGGGCTACAAATTGTGCTTCTACGTCATCTTATGATTTCCAATATGGCCCTGCAGGATTTACCCTCGGTTCAGGAACAACGTTAACCAATCAAACAGTTTCTATTTCAGCTCCAAATGCGAGTTATACACTGTCAGGTTTAACTAATAATACAAATTATAATGTGTATTATCGTGCTAATTGTGGTTCAGGTGTTACAAGTGCATGGTCACTAGTAAGCACATTTACAACTCTTTGTGCTCCTTCAGGAAATGAAATTGCATATGGAAATGGTAGTTGGATTGGATATGTCTATAATTCTGCATCAGATGGCGCATTTACAACATACAAAGGATATGTAACAGAGGCAGAAACGTTCAACACTTCCCATGCTACGACACCAAATGGCGCTACGATTGTAACATGTCCGGCAAACAGTGATCTTTTTGCCATTCGTTACAAAATGACTAAGAACTTTACAGCAGGTAATTATACTTTCCAAGTTGGTGGAGATGACGGGGTACGTTTAAGTATCGATGGTGGTGCAACATGGTTAATTAATGGTTGGTTAAATCAAGGTTATACTACCTATACATCATCAACAGTTTCGTTAAGTGGTAATGTTAATTTAGTGTTTGAATTTTATGAAAGTACAGGTGGTGCTCAATCATCTTTTGCATACTTTTCAGCGCCTGTTATATCCTCTGTTCCTTCCAATTCGTGTATTGGAAGTACAATCACAATTTCTGGTTCTAACTTTGTTGCAATTACTGGTGTTACAATAAATGGTGTTGCTGCAACATCTTACAATGTTGTAAATAGCTCAACCATAACGGCAGTGGTTCCAAATACTACGGATGGTGTCGTTACGGTTACAAGTACCTATGGCACATCAAGTAGTTCCCCAATTACAATTTATCCTTTACTATCGGCACCTTCGGCATCCGTTTTAGGAGCTTCTACCATAAATGTGGGAGGTACAGCGACGTTAACATCTTCTGCGGGTGCTAATACTTCATGGTATAATACTGCAACCGGTGGTGCATCGGTTGGTTCAGGAGACAATTGGCAAACACCAGTTCAATGTACAGCCGGTACAGTAACCTATTATGCTGAAGATAACAATGGAACATGTCCTAGTGCCTCAAGAACGGCTGTATCAGTTACAGTTCGTCCTATAATTACCTCTAATCCATCAAATGCGTTGATTTGTCAAGCGGGTGGTTCTGTAACTTTAAGTGCGCAATTAACAGGTGCAACTGGTATTACTTGGTCTCCAAATACAAACTTGTCAACTACATCGGGAGCATCAACAGTTGCAAGTCCGACTGCAACTACTGTTTACACTATGTCTGCTACAGTAGCAGGTTGTGGATCCGTTTCTGGAACGCAAACAGTAGGAGTTATTGATGCGGTAGCATTTACACCAACATCAACTCCTGCATCAGTATGTGCGGGAAATCCAGCTGCATTGGCTTCAAATCTATCAAGTTCTGGATTTACATACACCTCAATGACTTTTGCTCCATCAGTTGCAGCTTCTCCTGTAATTTTATGTAACGCATGTGGCGTTGATGACGGAGGTTGGAATAATGTTCCTATCCCATTTACTTATAATTTCTTTGGAAATAACTATACAACTGTTAATGTTGGTTCAAATGGTGTTCTTCAATTTGGGTCTTCCGCTGGTCTTGGTCAATTTACATACAACTCTGGAAATTTCCCGAATGTTGCTTACCCGGCTAACGTGATTGCCGCCGCCGCAGTGGACTTATATTTCACAAGTGGTAGTGTAAGGTATTTTACTGATGGTATTGCACCAACTCGTAAGTTTGTTATTGAATATTTCAATGTTGCTGGTTTTTCCGGTGGTTCAAATACAGTTCAAATTAAATTGTGCGAGACAACAGGTATCGTCGAAATTCACGTAACGAATGCAAGTGCATTTGGAGGGTCAGCCAATAAGGTTGTAGGTCTACAAGATTTAACACAAACCATTGGTGCAACGGCTTATTCAAATACAGCAACAATTACAAATACAGCTTGGAAATTTGTTCCTGGTGCTAACTACACTTTCCAGTGGTCAGATGCTAGCGGAATCATAACTCCTGCTAC
>CALPWQ020000100.1 GCA_943327315.2 Chitinophaga pinensis | reverse complement strand
GAATTGGAAGACATCTATTTGCCCTACAAACAGCGAAAGCAAACACGTGGGGATAAAGCAAAGAAGTTGGGCTTGGAGCCTTTGGCAAAGATGATCATGTCGCAGCGAGGTGGCGATCCAGAACAGATGGCGGAGCGTTTTGTGAAAGGGGATGTGGAGGATGAAGCTTCGGCCATTCAAGGTGCGATGGACATTATATCCGAGTGGATCAACGAAAGTGCGCCAGCTCGAGCGCGTGTGCGTCAGCTATTTGCCCGCAGGGCGGTATTGCAATCCAAAATGGTGAAAGGAAAAGAGGAGGAAGGGGCGAAATACCGTGATTACTTTGATTTTTCTGAACCTTTATATAAATGTGCATCTCACCGCTTTTTGGCTCTGGTGCGCGCTGAACGGGAAGGATTTTTATCACTCAAGGCACAACCCTCAGCTGAGGAAGCGATCGAACAGTTGGAACGGTTTTTTGTCCGAGGAAATGATGCCTGCGCCGATGTGGTGGCTGCGTCATGCAAGGAAGCTTACAAGCGCTTGATGTGTCCATCATTGGAAAATGAACTCATGAATGAGTACAAGCGAAAAGCAGATCTTGAAGCAATAAAAGTGTTTTCTTCGAACCTTCGTCAGCTCTTGCTTGCAGCGCCTGTGGGATCAAAACGTGTCTTGGCGATCGATCCAGGGTTTCGAACAGGGTGTAAAGTGGTTTGTCTGAATGAGTCTGGTGATTTGTTGACCAATGTGACCATTTATCCGCATCCACCGCAAAATGAATCCGCTCAAGCGCAGGCGAAGGTGGCTCAATTGGTTCAGGCCTATAAAATTGAAGTGATCGCCATCGGTGACGGAACGGCTGGACGAGAAACGGACGCCTTTGTGAAGCGCATTCGATTCGATCGTGACTTAGAAGTCTATTCAGTGCGCGAAGATGGGGCATCCATTTATTCGGCAAGTTCGATTGCTAGAAAGGAGTTTCCCGATTACGATGTGACTGTTCGCGGTTCTGTTTCTATTGGCCGTCGTTTGATGGATCCTCTGGCGGAATTGGTAAAGATTGACCCGAAATCGGTGGGAGTAGGACAATACCAGCACGAAGTCGACCAGTCAGATCTCAAGCACGCCTTGGACGATGTGGTGGTTTCTTGTGTGAATACGGTTGGGGTGGATTTAAACACGGCATCCCCTTATTTGTTGGGATATGTTTCCGGTTTGGGGCCCACACTGGCGGAGAGTATCGTAGCCTATCGTTCGGAAATTGGCGGATTCACATCGCGTGCAGAATTAAAAAAAGTAAAGCGTTTGGGGGACAAGGCCTTCGAACAAGCTGCAGGATTCTTACGTGTACGAAATGGCGAGAACCCTTTGGACAATTCAGCGCTGCATCCCGAAAGTTATCCTTTGGTAAATAAAATAGCCAAGAAACTAAAAGTGGACCTGAAGGACTTGATTGGCAATGATGAGCTTTTGAAATCCATCGCTCGAACAGATTTCCCAGAGATCGATCAATATACCTTTGACGACATCATCAAGGAATTGAAAAAACCAGGGCGCGATCCGAGGAAGAAAGCTAAAGTGTTGGAATTTGATGCACATATTCGCACGATTGATGATTTAAAAGTGGGAATGGTATTGCCTGGAATTGTAACCAACGTGACCGATTTCGGTGCTTTTGTAAATATCGGCATCAAAGAAAATGGGCTCATTCACAAGTCCAATTTAGCCAACACCTATGTCGATCAACCATCCAAATTTATTTCCTTGCACGAACATGTTGAAGTAAGGATTTTAGAAATAGATACTCAACGAAAACGTATCGGATTACAACGCGTTATGGATTAGAAATAAAAAAAGAATGTACATTCGCAACGCAAAGACAATTTTAGGCGTCTTTGTGAAACTAAAACCAAACACATGAAAAAAATTCTATTCTCTTTGTCATTCATCTTCATGACAATTTTGGCATTCGCTCAGAATCCAATCATTACGCAAAACACCTCAGGTCCGGCAGCTTGCGACGGAACAGCAACCATTGATTCTGCGCTAGTCGCAACGAATGAAGTATGGATGGGAACAGGAATGGTTCTTCAACAAGGTGGAAACTCAATCTCTGGTTTGTGCGCAGGAACATATTCTGTGACGTTTACAAATTTAGGAGGGAATACAATCACTTTAACTTTCACGATTAGTTCTGGTGTATTTAATCCTTGCGTGAACTTTTCAACATCAACAACGGCAACTGATGCAACAAGTGCGATGATGTGTGACGGTACAATGACAGTTACAGCAACAGGTGGTTCAGCACCTTACAGTTACACATGGTCGAATGCAGTGACAACAGGTCCGGTATTGACAGGATTGTGTCCAGCAACATACACGGTTTGTGTAACGGATGTGAACGGATGTGTGAGTTGCAGCGATGCCGTTGTTGCAGATGCTTCAGCACCAATTGATTCTGTGCTTGTCTTTTCAAACAACAGCTTCCCGAATGGAACAATTGCAGATTCTTTGAACGTGACCCTCATTACTGATTGTGGGTTTACCTATGCTGACGCAGATTCAGCAGCCATTACGAACTTTTATACAACGAGTGTAGATTCAATTGCTGCAGTTTGGACCGTTTGGGGCAATGGAGGAACAGTTCTCGCACAATACACGGTAGCTTATGGGATTACAAATCCTGCGAATGGAGGCATATATAATGCTACCTTGATTTTGTTCTGCGCTCAGAAGGCAAATGGGGTGAACACGATTGTGATCAATGACCAAGTACAATACAGCTCTGTTGGAATCATGGAATTGAACACATCAGGATTCGTCGCTGTGAATCCGTTTGGTACATCATTGAATGTTTCTTTCGGTCAAGAACTGAATGGAACGGCAACATTGGTTGATATGGCAGGCCGCACAGTTCAAACGTCGACAATTGAAAATTCAGTTTCAATGTCAATGAATACAGAAGCAGTTTTATCTGGCACCTATTTCTTGATGATCAATTCTTCAAAAGGAATGATGACCATGAAAGTGATTAAATAATTAAAATAGTTTATAGGAAAGGGTCTGCTTCGGTAGGCCCTTTTTTGTTTTTAATGGGTTGATGAACAAGGCGTTTTCAACGAAATAATCAGCCTTTTGTCGAAAAGCCCTCTTTTGTGCCTACCTTTGCACCTCATTTCAGAATCTCCTTTTGTCAACCAAAATTATTTTCTGACAAAAATTATACATGAATTTTAACGAATTAAACATCATCCAGCCCATTCTCAAGGCAATTGAGGAAGAGGGCTACACCACACCTACACCCATTCAGGAACAAGCGATACCGAAAGTACTGAACGGACATGATTTACTCGGCTGTGCGCAGACGGGAACAGGAAAAACAGCCGCATTCTCTATTCCAATCCTTCAATTGATTGGCGCTCATGGAGAACAAACCGGAAAACGAAAAATTAAATCATTGATATTGACGCCAACACGTGAACTTGCGATTCAAATCGGGGAAAGCTTGCGTGCTTATGGTCGTCACATGAAACTACGAAGCACTGTCATCTTTGGCGGTGTAAATCAAAACCCACAGGTGAACCAACTTCAACAAGGAGTGGATATTCTTGTGGCTACGCCAGGTCGTTTGCTCGACTTGATGATGCAGGGATACATTTCTCTGAAAGACCTCGAGATCTTTGTGCTCGATGAAGCGGACCGCATGCTCGACATGGGATTCATTCACGATGTCAATAAGGTTATTCGTGCCCTTCCTAATGATCGACAAAACTTGTTTTTCTCGGCTACAATGGCACCTGAAATCATGAAATTGGCAGCGTCTATTTTGCGCGATCCAATTAAAGTGGAGGTAACGCCAATTTCTACAACAGCTGAAATCATTGGTCAGTCCCTTTATTTTGTAGACAAGAACAACAAGCCAAATTTACTTTCTGATGTGTTGAACGAACAATCTGCAGATTCGGTATTGGTGTTTACACGCACAAAGCACGGTGCAGATCGTGTAGCGAAGCATCTCCTGAAGATCGGAATCAAAGCTGATGCAATCCATGGAAATAAATCACAGAACCACCGCCAGCGTGCATTGAACAATTTTAAGGACCGATCCATTCGCGTACTTGTAGCAACGGATATCGCTGCGCGAGGAATTGATGTCGAGTTGATGGAATTGGTGATTAATTTTGAATTGCCAAACATTCCAGAAACCTATGTTCACCGTATTGGGCGAACAGGACGAGCTGGAAATACGGGGAATGCGATTTCTTTCTGCGATTTTGAGGAAAAGGCGTATTTGAAGGACATTGAAAAGTTGATCCATCAAAAGATTCCTGTGATTGAAAACCATCCGTATCCAATGGAGGTGTTTGAGATCATCAAAAAGGAACGTATAGTTCGACCGCCAAGAAATAAACCAAACGAAAAAAAAACAACGAAGCCAACGGCTGAACAAAAGGTAGATTCCGCGAAGAAAAAGGGAAAAAAGACTTGGTTCGGTAAGAGCGACAGGTATTAAGAAATAGGGACTGAGTTGAGCGTTTTTTTTGTGAAATGCTCAACTCAATTTCCGAAAAATAAGTCCTTCAGAAACAGTTAAGGGGGATTCACTGTTGTTCGTGTAGAGCGATCCAGTACCTAAGCCCTGCGGCAGTGGGTTTGAATATTCGCCAGCCAACTGACAAATCACTTCCAGACCAACATTCGATTCCAACGCTGAGGTCATCCACCATTGAATGTTTCGCTCTTCGGCCAAAGAAATCCATTCCTGTGTCCCAAAAATTCCGCCGTGCAGACTTGGTTTCAGAATGATATATTGCGGTTGAATGGTTTCCAACAGGTTGATCTTTTCCTCCGTGTCGTAAATGCCAATCAGTTCTTCGTCAAGCGCAATTGGCGTTGGAGTGTTCAAACACAACATTTTCATGTCATCGATGTTGCCCGCTTTGATGGGTTGCTCAATCGAATGAATGTCCAAATCCGCCAATTTTTGGAGAACAACTTCAGCCATTTCAACATTAAAAGCGCCATTGGCATCAACACGTAAGGTGATTTCATCTTTTGAAAACTGCTTTCGAATGGACTGCAGGAGTGCAAGTTCGGCGTTTAGTCCCATCGTACCAATTTTCATTTTAATCGTGGTGAATCCCGCGGCAAGTTTTTGTGTGATTTGTTCAGCCATGAAGGCCTCTGTTCCCATCCAAATCAATCCATTGATTGGAAGTTTTTGCTCTCCATGCGCGAAGGCATTGTTGAAATAAATCCGCTTTCCACCATTTTTCAAATCGAGTAAGGCAGATTCGATCCCAAATAAAATCGAAGGGTAAGGTTGCAAGGCTTGATTTAAATCTTCGTTCCATCCTTGTTCCAAACGCAATAGAAAATCGTTGATGGTCAACTCGAATTTCTCCAAAGAAATGTATTCAGAGGATAGTCCTTCAATAACGCTTATTTCGCCAATTCCTTCAGATATTCCATCTGAGATCCGCACAATCCAACTTTGCTTTTCTGTCATCACACCACGACTCGTTCCTGCTGGAACTTTGAAGTGAAGTGGGAAATGTTGTAAAGAGATCTTCATGTTGGAATTTAAAGAGTGAAAAATTAAGAATTAAGAATGAAAAATTAAGAATGACGAGTTACGAATTTGGTGGCTCCACCGCAGCGGATACGTGAGGTTCTCGATGCCACGAATTACGGATATCTGTGTACAAACATCAAAAGACTTTTTGAATGTAAAACTAACCAATTTCCAAATCACGTAGTGTCAAATTCCCGCAGGGATCAAATCCTAAATTCCCGCAGGGATCAAATTCTGAATTGCGAAGCATCAAATCACGTAGTGTCAAATTGCTCAGCATCAAATCCTAAATTCCCGAAGGGATCAAATTCTGAATCGCGTAGCGCCAAATTCCCGCAGGGATCAAATCTACACAAGCAAACCAATCGCAGTCAGCAGTGCCAAGGCAAAGGTGGAAAGCGCTACTTTCTTCAATTCAGGATCAAAATCTTTGGGATTCTTTGTTTGCATGACTTTTCGAACATGGAGTATCAATATAACACCAGGTAGCAGTCCGAGGAATGCCATCTCATGGTGCAATTCACTGGTGAAATAGAGGTGAAGTCCTAAAGCAATTACGATCAGGAACGTATGGTAGATTTTAGCCAAATCACCACCCATCATCACGACTAAAGTGCGTTTGCCAGATTTGGCATCATTGACACGGTCGCGCATGTTGTTCAAATTCAAAACAGCTGTGCTCAAAAAGCCAATGGTACTTGCAGGAATCAGTAAGGTCCAATCTATTGCTTTGGCATAGAGCGGATAAACCCCCATGACACTCACTACGCCAAAAAAGAGATACACCATCAAATCACCCAAGCCATTGTAACCATAGGCTTTTTTTCCCACCGTATAAAGGATGGCAGCGGCAACACACGCAATGGCCAGGAAGATGTAAAAGAAAATTGTTGCTTGAGGCATCTCTTTAGTGCCGAAATAAATGAGTATTCCAGCAGAAATCAAACTTAGTACAGAAGTAAGAATCACTGCTTTTTTCATCTCTTTAGGAGAAATCACTCCAGATTGCACCGCTCTTGTCGGACCAACACGCTGTGCGTTGTCTGTGCCTTTCAAGCTATCCCCCAAATCATTGGCTAGATTCGATAAAATTTGAAACAAAAGCGTGGTCAGTAATGCGAATCCAAGCACAACATAATTTTCAAATCCTTTAAAAAAGGCCAAGGCAGAACCTAAAAGTATCCCAGAAATAGAAAGGGGCAATGTCCGCAAGCGCAATGCATGAATCCAAGCTTGTTTTTTAGTCATGACACAAAGGTATTGTTTGTTTGCAATTCACACCGTCAAAACATCATTTGATTGAATGTAGGCAAATTGAATTTTCATACCTTTAAAGAATGAAGGATAATACGTCATCGCTTGATTTGTGTTCCATGTTGGGGATTGATTTTCCAGTTATCATGGCACCGATGTTCTTGGTTTCAGATGAAAAAATGATTGTCGAGGCCCTTCGTTCAGGCATTACTGGAGCGATACCAGCACTCAACTATAAGTCAACAGATGAACTTCGTGCTGCGATTCGTTCCATTCGTTCTCAAGTCACAGGTCCTTTTGGAATCAATCTAATCGTCAACAAATCCAATTTTTACTACAAAGATCAGCTCACTGTTTGCCTCGAAGAAAAAGTCGACTTCATCATTACTTCGTTAGGATCACCCGAAGAGACCATTCGCTTGGCACATCAGCAGGGAGTGAAGGTGTTTTGTGATGTGGTAGATGTAAAATTGGCCATTAAAGTGGAGTCCATGGGCGCTGATGCGGTCATCGCGGTAAATAAGGAGGCAGGAGGTCATGCAGGATCGATATCCTACCAAGAATTAATTCCAGCTTTGACATCTGCATGTTCCATTCCTGTGATCTCAGCGGGTGGAGTAGGGTCTGGTCAGGAAATTAGGTCCATGATGGACTTGGGCGCTGCAGGAGTTTCCATGGGAAGTGTTTTTATTGCTTCCGAGGAAGCACCTGTTTCAAAGGAATACAAAGAAGCATGTGTGAACTACGGAGCAAAGGATATTGTCATGACCACAAAACTCTCAGGTACACCTTGCACGGTCATCAATACCCCCTATGTTCAGAAAGTAGGGACCCAACAAAATTGGTTTGAGCGTTTGTTGAATAGAAATAAGCGTTTGAAGAAATGGGTGAAGGCCTTGGTGTTTGTTCGAGGAATGAAAAGTTTGCAAAAGGCCGCATTCAGTTCAACCTATAAAACAGTATGGTGCGCAGGACCTTCGATTGAACATGTGACGTCTATACGAAAGATTCACGATATTGTTGAACAGTTGAAACGTGAATACTTTGTCTAAATCTCATCCACCAACGTTACGCCGCATGCAGTGGATTTTATTTCTTCTCGGGCGACTGAAAATTCCGATGATTGGCTTTGTCCGACCGCGCATCATGGAAATGGATGATCAGAAGGTCAAAATAAGAATTCGTTTGCGCAGACGAACTCGAAATCATTTGGGTTCCATGTATTTTGGCGCATTGGCAGTAGGTGCAGACCTTGCAGGTGCAATTCATTCCGTTTATTTTACGGGAGGGAAAGGGATGTCCATGTCCTTCAAAAGCATGCATGCTGAATTTTACAAACGCGCTGAAGGAGACGTGTTTTTTGAGTCCTGCAATGGATTCTTTATTCAGGAAATCATTGAAGAAAGTCGAAAGAGCGGTGAGCGCTCGAACCAAATAGTGGAGGTGTCTGCTACGAACATCTCTGGAGAATTGGTGGCACACTTCAAGATGGAAATTTCAATCAAGATGAAATCTTCTGCTCAGAATCCACAGCGATAGACTTCACGGGATTTTACTACTTTTACGAAAAAAATCAACAATGAGAATCATTTCTGCGTTAGAATTGAATGAAGCTTTGCACCGAGGGGAGAACTATCAAATCATCGATATTCGTGAACCCTATGAATATTCAGCGTGCAACATTGGATCGATGCATATCCCTATGGGAGAATTGTGTGATCGTCGTTCAGAGCTTTCTTCATCTAAAAATGTAGTGATCATGTGCCGATCAGGTAAACGCGCTGAGGCCATGGTCAATTTGCTGACCACAGATTTTGAGATGAACAACATTTGGATTCTTGAAGGTGGGATTTTGGCATGGAAAGAACAAGTAGACCAAACTTTAGATCTAGATTAACATGATAGAGTTATTTAAACACCTGTTCGATTTGGACTTTGAATGGATTGTCAATCATTACAGTGATTCCATTTATATCGTGTTATTTTTGGTGATTTTCATCGAAACAGGATTGGTCATTATGCCCTTTTTACCAGGTGATTCCCTTCTCTTTATGGCGGGAATGTATGCTAAATTCGGGAATTTGGAATTGAGTTACATCTTGTTTTTCTTGAGTATAGCGGCCATTTTAGGAGACAATGTCAATTATTGGATTGGACGTCGCATTGGACTGGGTGTGTTCGAGTGGAAGATTCGAGGGCATCAATTGGTCAAAGAAAGCTACCTAAAGAAAACGGAAGAATTTTTCGATAAACGTGGCGTTTTTGCCATCATCATGGCGCGATTTGTTCCTATCGTGCGCACATTTACCCCCTTTGCGGCAGGAGTTGGAAAGATGAATTATCGAAAATTCCTCATGTTTGATATCTTGGGTGGCGTGTTATGGATCTGTTCAATGACCTTAGTTGGCTATTTCTTGGGTGAAATCACGTGGGTGAAAGAGAATAATTCCAAAGTTGTATTGGGGATTGTGCTTCTATCCGTTCTGCCAATGCTCATTAGTTTCGCGAAATCAAAAATGTCTTCCAAGAATGCGTAAGTACGGATTGCTTGGTAAAACCTTAAATTATTCTTTTTCAAAGCATTTTTTTGAAGATTATTTTCAGAAAAACAAGATTGATGCGTGTTTCGACAATTACGAAATTGCCACGATTGATAGCATTGATGAGGTGTTTGCGCAGCATTTGAGTGGATTGACTGTCACCATTCCTTACAAGGAGGAAATCATCCCATTTTTAGATTCAATTTCCGACGAGGCCAAAGCCATTGGCGCTGTAAATGTTGTTCAGTTTAAAGATGGACAAAAGGTAGGACACAACACAGATGCCTTTGGATTTCATCAATCGATCAAACCATTTCTAACTTTTCACCATGAAAGAGCGTTAATTCTAGGAACTGGAGGAGCTGCAAAAGCGGTAGCACATGTCTTTCGTTCATTGGGAATTGATGTGATTTTTTGTTCCAGAAATCCTCAAGGACGAAACCAATTTTCATACCCAGAAATCAATGAGCACATGCTCAATGCCTGTAAAGTCATTGTCAATTGTACGCCACTTGGCACCTTTCCGGATGTTGACGAGTGCATTGAACTCCCTTTCGACCATTTGACAGCAGACCATTTGGTCATAGATGTTGTGTACAATCCTCCGAAATCAGAATTCCTGACAAGAGCAGAAAATGCAGGTGCGACAATTTTGAATGGGGAATCTATGCTTCGTCACCAGGCCTTGCGCGCTTTTGAGATTTGGAATTCGTAATGAATTGAATTTTACAGGTCTTTTCGCACTATTTTTACAGCATGGAAACCTTACAAGATCTGATTGATCAGGGAGAACACGTGAATCAGGATTTCAAATTCCGCATCGATGATCAGCGAAAAATCGCTCGAACATTGTGTGCCTTTGCCAATACATCAGGCGGAAGGTTGCTTGTAGGTGTCAAGGACAACCGGAAAATAGCAGGCTGCAATCCTGAGGAAGAATTTCATATGTTAGAAGGGGCTGCATCCGTATTTTGTCAGCCAGAACTAAAAATCACTTCCAAAATATGGCAAGAAGATTTTCGATTGGTGCTGGAAGTACGTGTGGCAAAATCAGAACATGGCCCACACAAGGCAAAAGATGACGACGGAAAATGGAAGCCTTACATCCGCATTAAGGATAAAACTACAGCTGTAAATAAGATATTGGAGTGGGTGTGGATCGAGCAAAAGCGCAAAACAGCGCGACCAGAGCATTTTGGTGAAGATGAGTTGCAACTTTTGAAGTCCATTGGAAAATTTCAACCAGTAACCTTAAGCAAGTTATACCGTGAATCAAAATTGCCATTGCGCAGAGTTGATCGCTTGTTGGTATTGTTTATTTGTTGGGAGTTAGTGGATATGATGTTCGAAAATGATGGCATTTATTACCGATTAAGAGAAGAGTATTTGTCAGATATCATTTCTTAAAAATTCACAAAAAATAACAAAATCCAAAGTTTTGTGTTATATTTAGAAACATTTTAAATAAGCACAAACAAATGGGAAGACCAGCAACAAAACCGGCACGCTTACGCAACGGATTCTATATTGAAGTAAAAACTCAAGGTAGCGGTGCCATTTTGGTGAGAAGAGATACACGTGAACAAATGCTTTTGGCGGCAGAAGATTATGCACGAACAAAAGATGTAACGATTCGAGGCGAAATGCGTGACGATAAATGGGTAGATTAACTATCCGATACGATATGTTAGGGGGCTATTAAGCCCCCTTTTTTTATTTTTGTACCATGAAGAGTTATTTGAGTTTTTTAGAAGGAAAGGCAAGATTTACAGCTTGGCTGGTTGTTTTCTTTGTTTTATTGTTCTCTGTTCCACCACTTATGGCAACAGAGATGAAGGTTGCAGCGAAGGTTTTAGGGATTATTGTCATTTTGGCCATTTCAGCAGCGCTGTGGATTTGGAGAATTCAGACCGTAAGACGGATGCAGCGCAAGGCCCGTGTTGCATTGAATCTGAATGATCGCTTTTGGTTGAATCAACATATTTCATTCTACAAGAAGCTTCCTCCGCGCGATAAAATCATCTTTGAAGACCGCATTGGATTGTTTTTAGCCGAAATAACAATTACGGAGATAGGTAAAGATGCTCCTCAAAAATCAACTTGTTTATATGTTGCGGCTTCTGCTGTAATATCTTTTTGGGGCTTACCTTATTGGAATTATGGAGAATTGAATGAAGTATTGGTGTATCCGGATAATTTTAATGAAGACAATATGATAGATCATAAAGGAGTGATTGCGGGAAAGGTGCACCATGGAGGGTTGATGGACAATACGATGGTTTTGTCATTGACTTCTTTAAAGAAAGGATTTATATTGCTTGACGCATCCAATGTTGGAATTCATGAGTTTGCTCACATGTTAGATAAGGCGGATGAGACCGTTGATGGAATACCTTCTTTTATAAAGGGAGAAGAACGATTGATTTGGGCTACGCTTGTTGAACGTGAACTAAGAAGGAAGGTGAAGCAGTCCAAATTCAATGCGTATGGACTTACATCGGAGGAAGAGTTTTTTGCCGTTTTAATGGAGGCTTACCGTGAAAATCCGAGAAGAATTGAGAAAAGGTACCCGGAGTTGTTTGCAATTCTAGAGGGGCATTTGAAATAAATCGGCGCTTTTATTGGGTTTTTTGGGCCTTTTATAGTTTATTAAAAAAAGATTGTTCAAAACCCTTGTAGAAATGAAAAGACTGAGTATCTTTGTGCCCCCGTTAGAACGTTAGCGGGAATATTTTTGAGGAAGAGAAAGTAACCAAATTGAGTTTAAGTCGTAAGATGAGTTCTCAAAACGAGGT
>CALPWQ020000099.1 GCA_943327315.2 Chitinophaga pinensis | reverse complement strand
TTACGAATTACGAGTTACGAATTAGGTGGCTGAGGTGCGCAGCAGTCTCGAAGCCACGAGTTACTTAATTACAAGTTACTAATTACTAATTCAAAATTTGATTACTTCGTAAATTTGATCCTTTCAGGAATTCGAAGATTGATTTAGTCGTTTGTCCTTCGAAGCTCAAAGAGCGAAGAAGTGTCCTTTGTCTTTAAGCGAAGCGGTCTTTTGTCCTTGATTCCGCATTAGGGATTGCAGCGGAAATCCTTTTTGATTAAAAAAGATTGCAGCAAAAAACCCGACCCCAAAGGGGGAATGCCCAAAAACTTCTATAAAAACTGTGTTTTCCTGTTTCTATAGGACCATGTTCACGATTCGGCCGTGCACTACGATGACTTTTTTCGGTGTGTTGCCATCGAGCCACTTGGCGGTTTCGGGCATTGCCATGACGTGGTCTTCGACTTCCTTAGCCGTTAAATCGAGGGATAGATCTACCTTGAAGCGCATCTTTCCGTTGAAGGAAACGGGGTAAGAGAAACTCGATTCGACCAAAAAGGCCTCGTTGAATACCGGGAAAGGTTGCGTACCGACTGTACCTGGGGCATTGCCCAAGATCGCCCACAATTCTTCGGAAATGTGCGGTGCATAAGGAGATAGAAGGATGCTCAACTCTTTCAAGATCTGCGCGTTGTGGCACTTCTGCTCAGTAAGTTCGTTGACGCAAATCATGAAGTTAGAAACGCCTGTATTGAAGGAGAAGCGGTCGAGGTCGTCGGAGATTTTCTTGATGGTGCGGTGCATGGTTTTTAACGACTCGGGATTTGGCGCATCGTTGGTCACCAAGAGGTTTCCGTTTTGATCGTAGAACAAGCGCCACAATTTGCGCAAGAAGTTGTACACCCCATTGATTCCTTTGGTATCCCACGGCTTGCTTTGTTCGAGTGGACCGAGGAACATTTCGTACATGCGCAGGGTGTCGGCACCGAATTTATCGACCAACTCATCTGGTGTTTGTACGTTGTATTTCGACTTCGACATTTTTTCGACTTCGTGACCACAGAGGTAGCTTCCATCCGCTTCGCAGATAAATTCTGCATGGGCAAATTCAGCACGCCATGCTTTGAATCCTTCGATATCGAGTTTATCATTCTCGACTAGAGAAATATCGACGTGCAAGGGTGTCACTTCGTATTGATCTTTGAGCGAGGCAGACACGAAGGTATTGGAGTGACTCACACGGTAAACGAAGGAGCTTCGGCCGAGAATCATCCCTTGGTTGATCATCTTCCGGAAGGGCTCATCGAAAGGGATATAGCCTTGGTCGTAAAGAAATTTTGTCCAAAAGCGGGAATAGAGCAAGTGTCCTGTTGCGTGTTCTGAACCACCGATGTAGAGGTCCACTTCGCGCCAGTACTCGAGTTTGTCTTTGCCGGCAAATTCTTGAGTGTTGTTGGGATCCATGTAGCGCAAGAAGTACCAAGAGCTTCCTGCCCATCCTGGCATGGTGTTGTGTTCCATGCGGTCGCCTGCAAACCATTTCCAAGCGCTGCGTTCAGCACGTGCAAGTGGTGGTTCTCCATCTTCGGTCGGAAGGTATTTGTCTACTTCAGGCAATTCGATCGGTAAAAACGCATCGTCTACCAGTTGAGGAAGTTCGTTTTCGTAGTACACTGGGAAGGGCTCTCCCCAGTAGCGCTGACGGGAAAATACGGCATCGCGCAGGCGAAAATTTACCCGACCTTTGCCAATGCCGCGTGCTTCAATTTCTTCGATCGCCTTTTTGATGGCTGCCTTTGCGGGAAGACCATTGAGGAATTCGGAATGGGCAATGACGGCATCTTTTTCGGTGTAGGCTTCCGCCGAAATATCGACATCGGCGAAAATATTGATGATCTCCAGGTTGAAATGCTTTGCAAAATCGTAGTCGCGTTGATCGCCGCATGGTACCGCCATAACGGCGCCTGTGCCATAGGATGCGAGAACATAGTCACCGATCCAGATTTGCACCTGTGAACCATTGAAGGGATGTATGGCATAGGCCCCAGTGAATTGTCCTGAGATATTTTTGACGTTGGATTGACGATCTCGCTCTGTTTTGAGGGCTGAAATCTTTTTGTAGTGATCGACACCTTCTTTGAATTCGTCGGTTGTGATTTGATCCACGAGTGGATGTTCGGGAGCAAGCACCATGAAGGATACCCCATAAATCGTATCGGGACGTGTGGTAAAGACCTCGATTTCTTCGTCGTGGCCTTGCACCTTGAAGCGCACGGCAGCCCCTTCAGAGCGTCCGATCCAGTTTCGTTGCATGTCCTTGATGGAATCGGTCCAATCGACGGTATCCAATCCTGTGAGCAAGCGATCAGCGTAAGCCTTGATCCGCATGGACCATTGGCGCATGAGTTTTTGTTCTACTGAATGTCCTCCACGTTCGGAAACCCCATTGACCACCTCATCGTTTGCAAGTACGGTTCCTAGTGCAGGACACCAATTCACCCAGCTATCTGCCAAAAATGCCAATCGGTATTCTTGAAGGATGGCTTCTTTTTGTTGAGGGGAATATGCGCTCCATTCCGCAGCAGAAAAAATTGTTTCGCAATCCGTGCAGGCAGATACTCCAGCATTTCCGTTTGCTTCAAACTGTTGAACAAGACCACTGATGCGTTCCGCTTTCTTCGTAGTGTTGTCGTAGTAGCAATCGAACAATTGCTTGAAAATCCACTGCGTCCACTTGTAATAATCGGGCGAAGATGTGCGCACCTCACGGCTCCAGTCGTAGCAGAAGCCCAATTTATCGAGCTGATCACGGTAGCGCGCGATGTTTTGTTCGGTCGTTATGGCGGGGTGTTGCCCGGTTTGAATGGCGTACTGTTCGGCAGGTAATCCGAATGAATCGTAACCCATTGGATGCAGGACATTGTAGCCACTCAGGCGCTTGTATCGGGCATAGATATCCGAAGCGATGTATCCCAGTGGATGTCCAACGTGCAGACCAGCACCAGATGGGTATGGGAACATGTCGAGCACATAGAATTTTGGGCGACTTGGGTCTTCTGTCACGCGGTATGTTTCGTGCGCTGCCCAAAAACTCCTCCACTTCGCTTCTATTTCTCTAAAATTGTATTCCATGCTTCCTAAATTGCTGACAAAGCATCAAAGATACAGATTGGAACGCGAATTCAGCCGTTCGCTCGGTGTCAAATTGCATGAAAACACCTATTTTCGCTTTACCATGCGTGCACGATTTACCCCTGTTTTTATCCTCCTCTTCAGTTTCATCCAATTCACGGGTGTTGCTTTTGCACAGAGCACGTCGACCGAGCGCAACCTTCGCGCCGCCATTCGCAAAGAAAAGAATGGAGATGCACAATTCCTGAAGATCATTGAATTGGGGAACTACTACAAGACGCACAACTTGAAGCGCGCCGACTCCATTCGAGGGGTATTGTCAACGCGAAGCAGCAAGATGGAGGAAACATTTCGCATTCGCGCGCTACTTTTTTCGGCTGAGGTCAATGAGCTTCGTGGCAATCAGGATGCCTATTACCGTGATGTATTGGCATGCTTGCCCTACTTGAGCAAAGAGCAACCTGTTGACATTGGATTCATGATCAACCGACAACTGGGATATTACTATTGTTCGACCTTGAATTTCAAGAAGGCCGATCAGTACTTGCGGGCGGCAGAAACGATTGTTCGATCGGCGAGAAAATACGGCGATGTAGCGATTACGAACACCTATTTGGCCTTGAACTTCATGTATCAAAACCAGAAAGATTCCGCCATTTTTTACACCAACAAAGCCATTCAATTTGCGCGACGCACTACGGATAAGCAGGCCTTGACCATGTGCTTCAACACCCAAGCACGGATCTACGATTATTTTGGTCAGGTCGAGTTGAGTGTCGCCAAAAACATCAATGCCTTGCAGCTCGCCACGGAGATGAACAACAGCTATATGTTGGCGAAAATTCACCTGGAAATTGGTCATTCACAGCGGATGATTCTTGACCTTGACAAGGCAGAAACCTCCTTTAAGCTGTCCTACGACTTTGCCAAATCCATTGTTGACAGAAGGCAGATGGGCTTGGCCTTGTCCAACTTGGGGACGGTTTACTTCGACCGCAGAGACTATGCAAAAGCCATCAAAACCACCGAAACAGCGATAGCGATCTTATCAGATCTACAAGATTTAAACGGCCTAGGTGAAGCGCACGACAATTTGGGGGTCATTCACCGCGAACGAAAAGAATACATCTTGGCAGCGACCAACTTCAACAAGGCCTTGGTGTACTATGAATCTACCGGGAATAAGGAAAAGATTGCGGGAGTTTATCACAACGTAGGTACCGTTTTTCAAAAACAGAAGAAGTACAAAAATGCCTTGATTTATTTGGAGCGATCCATTGTCATCCGCGAGCAATTTGGTTCAAAAAACCAGATTTATCATACCTATCGTATTCTTTCCGATGTGTACGGTGATGTGGGGAGAACAAAAGAGGCCATGCGTTACCTTCGGCTTTATGTCAACTATGTGGACAGCAATTCCACCCTTCAGGCAGCGACAAAAATTGCAGAATTGAGCGAGCAGTACCGCATGGAGCAGCGGGAACGGTTGATTGTGTCTCAGCGCGACTCCCTAGAAAAGCAGCAGCAAGAACGCACCTTGACGGCAACGAAGCTAGAGAATAGTCAGTTGAGAAACAATTTCCAGACCTACATCATCATTGGGTTCATCATCATCATCACCTTGGCGGGAATCATTGGTTTTTACCGGTGGAATCAAACGAAGATCAAGCAGCAGCAGCGAGAGGCAGAGATGTCACAAACACTTTTACGCACCCAGATGAATCCCCACTTCATTTTCAACGCCATGTCGGTGATTCAAAGTTACATCTATGAAAATGACACGGGCAACTCCACCAAGTTTTTGGTTAACTTTTCCCGACTTATGCGCTTGATTCTTGAAAATTCTCCCAAGGAGTTTATCCCGATTGAGACCGAGGTAGAAATTCTACAAAAGTACCTTGAAACACAAAAATTGCGTTTCGAGGACCGTTTTGAATTTGACATTGTCGTTTCACCAGAAATCTTGACCGAGCACGCCATGATTCCTCCAATGATTACCCAGCCTTTCATTGAAAATGCCATTGAGCACGGGCAGTTGCACACCATCGAGGGTGGATTTATACACGTGAACATCGACAAGAAAAATGACATGCTGCAGATTACCATTGAAGACAATGGGATTGGTCGCAAAGGGTCGGAAGAGAACAAGAAAAGTTCGACACACCGGAGTATGGCGATGCAGATTACCAGCGATCGAATAGACAATTTGAATAAGAAATACAAGACCGACGGAATCTTAATTGTAGAAGATTTTAATAAAACCTTGGAAACCGGCACAAAAGTTTTAATTTCGTTACCATACAAGGAGGAAACTCTTTTAACTACTTCGCTATGATAAAGGCCATTATCATTGATGACGAGAATCGGACACGTGATCTGATTTCAAAAATGATCAATTCATTTGACCTTGGAATTGAGGCCATTCCTGCAGGAGAAAATGTCCAGTCGGGTATTCAAGCCATTCTCGACCATAAACCAGACATTGTCTTTCTTGATATTCAGATGCCCGATGGAACTGGTTTTGATGTATTAAAGGCCATCCCCGATAAGACCTTTGAAGTTATTTTCATCACCGCCCACGAAGAGTTTGCCATTAAGGCGATTAAATTCAGTGCCTTGGATTACCTTCTCAAACCCGTTGATCCAGTTGAGTTGCAGGCAGCAGTAGAGAAAGCGATTAAAGCCATCCACGATAAAAAGGAAGACGCACAATTCGATGCCTTACAGCACAACATTCAACCCAACCAGAAGCGACGCTTGGTATTGAAAACACAAGAAAGTGTTTTTGTGATTGACTTGGATGAGATTATTCGCTGCGAAGCCGACCGCAATTACACCTCATTCTTTTTAACGGGGGGAAAGAAAATCTTGGTGTCAAAGACCTTGAAAGAATATGAAACCATGTTAACTGGACACAACTTTCTTCGCGTACAGCAGTCACATTTGATCAATCTAGATTTTGTGGATCGATATGACAAAGGAAACGGCGGTTCAGTGGTGATGAAAGATGGGTCTGAGGTTCCACTTTCACCTGCCAAAAGAGACATATTCTTCGAAATTCTCGAGAAATTATAAGTCGATTGTCATTCAAAACTGCCTTTTGCTCATTTCATTGTGCTCAATGTTCATTTGTTTGGAGTGAATTAAAAATCTATCTTAAGTTTAGTCTGGAAATAAGAGAGAGTTTCGAATAACTTCTTTGGGTTTTCAGAAAGACGGAGCGCTGCTTGGAGAGGCAGTTATCATTTTCTGGTTTGATAAAGAGTAAACAGTTCTTTTTTCCTACTTCTGAAGTTAAGCTTTGAGAAGTTATTCGAACAATTTTTTTGGTTTTTCATATTGGTTTTGGTTTCACTACTTCCAAAATCGTTGGAACAAACTAACTTACTACTAACGAAAAGAAAAGGATGAACCTTAGGTTGGTCCTTTTTTTTGTGGGATTATTTCAGCCAGAAGAGGCCATATATCAGAGTGAGAATGAGGGCGAGAGCGGAGGAAACGAAGGTTAGGTCAATAATGGATCTCATACACCACCGGACGTGACGGTGCAGCGTCATTTTCAAAAGGTGCCATTTGCAATTCGAGCATATACAATCCATCATCCACCGAATTCGGGACATAAATCAATTCGGTAATGGTGCGCTCGTGATTAGGTAAGTCCGGCACATTCCAATACGCATGGTGAAAGGCGAGTGCTCCGCCATCCAACTCACGATCGACAGAAGGTTGATCAATGAGTAGATGTCGAATCCCGAGCGCATTGATTTTTTCGATGCACCTCACGTCCAAATAGGGTGGATTGGAATCAGAATGATTCATGTGTAATTTGCTCTCCGTGTTCGGAAGTGTGCGAATGATGAGTGATTCAATGTCGGCGTGCCATACGATGTCGTCAAAATGATCAGGAAAGATGACATGGTCAATCTTGCCGTCAGCAGCAACGACCTCGCGGGGAGAAAGGCTTACTATTTGCGCCAAGGAGAAAAAATCGCGCACTACTGCATTCACCGAAAATACCTCATCTGTGATGTGACCCAAACACTCCGTATGCGTCATGTGACCGTGAGGATTGAACGATATATCCCTGAAATTGACACTGCCCCCTTCGTGGATCGATCCCACCCAACCATTTGCGCGCACAGGCACCATTTTCGGTGGCTCCACATACCAAGCGCGCACATTTTCACTTCCATTTTTTAGGGAAATCGATAAATCAATGGGTGATTTTGTGTCAATATAGCGCGCTGAATCAAGGTATAATCGCATGTTTTTTTTTCGAAGATACTGCAATGTGGTGATACACATCGTGCCCGAGAAAAAAATTTCCATAAAATATATCTACCATGGTATATTTTTATACTTTTACCAAAAAAAAGAATTATGAAAGCAATGAATGTATTGGCAGGTTTATCATTGGTAGTCGCACTGGCTTCTTGTGGAACTGCAGAAGAGAAAGCAGAAAAAGTAACCTTTAACTTGGATGCAAAAGCGTCGACATTGGGTTGGAAAGGAAGCAAATCTGCAGAGTATTTCCATACGGGTATCGTGAAAATTACAAAAGGAACGATTGACATGGAAGGTGAAGAGATCGCAGGTGGGTCATTCACGATTGATATGAACACGATTGAATGTGTTGACGAAATGTTGCCAGATGATAAAAAAGCCATGTTGAATGGACACTTGAAGGATACATCATTCTTCTTTATTGCAGAGAATCCAGAAATTACGGTAACGGTAGCTGATTACAAAGACGGAAAATTGAATGTTGTCATCAACGTTTTGGGTCTTAATATCAAGCAAGCGATTCCTGTAAAAGTTACAGCAACTGAAAAAGACGTTCGCATCAAAGGAGATTTCGGGGTAGATGTTTCTGCCTTGAAACTGGCGGGAATGATGCCCGACCCAACATCTGGAGAAAAAATCAATTCAGTGATTGACTTCCAATTGGATGTTCTTTTGAAAAAATAAGTTGGACCACACGATAAAGAAAGGATGGGCCATGCTCATCCTTTTTTTATTTACTTTCGGGCCATGAAGTATACGGCAGTCATCTTTGATTTGGGTGGTGTGATTATTCACATCGATTACGCGGCCACGATTCATGCTTTTGAAAACCTTGGCCACAGTGATTTTCACACTTTGTATTCACAAGCCCAGCAGAGCGGCTTATTTGATGAATTGGAGACGGGAAAAATCTCAGGGCAACGATTCGTAAATGACCTTCTACCCTACCTGAGGAGAGGCACTTCTCCAAACAAAGTCGTTGCGGCGTGGAATGCTATGATTGGCGCAGTTCCCAAGGAGCGGATTGAGTTGCTTCAAAAGGTCCGTGAAAAATATCATGTCTATTTGCTGAGCAACACGAACGAGCTCCACATGCAAGCTGTTCAACGTTCATGGAAAGAAGCTAGCGAAAAGCCGATGCGTGCATTTTTCGATCACATCTACCTTTCCCATGAAATCGGGATGCGAAAACCGAACGCTGACATCTTCGAGTTTGTTTGCCGTGAAAATCATTTAAATCCTTCCGAGACCTTGTTTATAGACGATTCCATTCAACACATTGAAGGGGCAAAATCTTGTGGTTTGCAGACGGTTCATTTGACCGACTTCGATACCTTGGATCAGCTTTTCTCTTGACAGAGTTCGATGAGCACCCCTTCAGTAGAGCTTGGGTGTAAAAAGGCGATGCGTTTGTTGTCGGCACCGTCTTTTGGTGATAGATGAATCAATTGAAATCCTTCAGCTGTCAATCGTGCAAGTTCGGCATCGAGATCATCCACTTCAAAAGCAATGTGATGAATGCCTTTCCCTTTCTTCTCTAAAAATCGTGCGATAGGTGACTCTGGATTCGTTGCTTCGAGCAATTCAATCTTTGATTCCCCTATCTTTAAAAAAGCCGTTTTTACCCCTTCAGACTGCACTTCTTCGGTTTTGTAGCACGAGGTACCCAGCAATTTTTCGAACGTTTTTACCGTTTCATCAATGCTCCTTACCGCAATTCCCAGGTGTTCGATTTTCTTCAGCATACTTTTTAGTTCTTTATGAACTTTTCATTGACATTGTCAAAATTGATGTAGTAGGCACCAGGAATGAGGTTTTGGCAATTTACCGACGCGCCCACCCCTTTTTTCACGATGTTTCCGTAGGCATCAAAAATCTCAAAGCGCGTCTCGGAAGGTTTTCCATTTGAAGAAAAGTAAATCATGTCCTTCACTTTCGCAGGGCTTTTAACCACTTGAGCCAGGTTCGATTTAAACGTTACTTGTTTCGATTCCCGTTTCGACCCCGAATGATCCACCTGCACAACACGAATTGTATTTTGTCCAGAATGCGGTGACACCAAAAATTCATAGGCATTGTTTCCGCTTGAGCCTTTGCCATCGACCTCACCTATGGTTACCCATTTGTCCCAACGGTATTGTTCAATTTGAAACGGCAGCTTCCCCTGTTCGCCAGTTGTTTTCCACGTTAATTTTCCGGTAGAGCTCACATTGATCGCAGTGACAACAAAGGTGCTTCGCGGCAGCAGTACTTCGGGATTCAAGATTTTTGGTGTACATCCGTCATTGTGATCAATAACGATGAAAACAGGTTCGCCGATTGCGATATTAAAATTGGCAAAATCAATCTCAAAAGCTCCCATGTTTGTACCGCCAGGCATGACATCACCATTCACGGTCACCTTTGTTGCGCAATAGCCAAAGCCATCGTCCGACATGGGATTCTGGATGTACAGGTTTTTTCCCTGGTAGGTTCCCTCCACAGAAAGCGTAGACCCAAGAGAGACCTTTAAGACGAAAAGAAAAAAGACGATAAGCAACTGTTTCATGTACGAAAAGGCAAAATAAACAACTGTTCCAATGACTGCGAATGTAAGCTCATTTTTCCGTTTTCCCAAATTTGCTTTGTGCTGTATCAAAGTGGAGATCAATCCAAACAAAAGCAGTTATCAAAAAACCCTTTTTCAAAAGTTATCTTGAGAATGGTGCCATTTGCATCAAATAAAATGTACTATTGCTGAACGAAACACTATTAAAATGAGCGCGATACGCGAAAACTGTTGAGCTCTCGAAAAACTGAACTAAATACACGCTACATGAAAACAATCTGTACTCTGCTTTTTTTGCTTGGAATTTCTGCCGTTACATTTGCACAACCTACACAAACCGTTCGCGGTAGAGTCTTGGATAGTGAAACGAATTTTCCTTTGGTTGGCGCCAAAGTGGAAATACTTTCCGTAGATTCTGTGATGTTAAGCCGCGGCTTGACCAATATTGATGGTGAATTTACCCTATTAAAAGTTCCTGTTGGGAAACATCAAGTGCGCATCTCCATGATGACCTATGATACCAAATCACAAACGGTTGAGGTGAATTCTGGGAAAGAAGTCGTGATGAACATTTTGCTTTCTGAGAGTTTTCAGGAACAGGCAGAAGTTACCGTTGTTGGACGTAAAAAAGGCGAGGTCATCAATGAGTTGGCCGTTATTTCTGCACAACAGTTCAGTGTGGAAGAAACGAACCGTTATCCAGGTTCACGAATGGATCCGGCGCGTATGGCCTCCAACTTTGCTGGAGTTCAAGGTGCAGATGACAGTAGAAATGACATCGTTGTCCGCGGGAATTCCCCACTTGGTGTGATTTACCGCGTCGAGGGCATCGACATTCCAAACCCCTCCCACTTCGCGATTTCCGGAAGCACGGGAGGACCCGTTTCTGTTTTAAACAACAAGATTCTTGGCAACTCCGACTTCTTCATGAGTGCCTTTCCGGCAGAATATGGAAACAGTACATCGGGGGTATTTGACTTGAAGCTGCGTAACGGGAATGATTCACGCACCGAGTTCACGGGTCAGTTTGGTTTCTTGGGAACAGAACTCGTCGCTGAAGGACCTTTGAGCAAAAAGAGTCGTGCAAGTTTCTTGGTGATGGGCCGCTACTCCACCTTATCTCTCTTCCAAAAGTTGGGTATTCAGATCGGAACGGATGCCATTCCTGTATACGGTGATGGCGCATTCAAGTTCAATTTCCCCTTAAAATCAGGCGGACACCTTTCTTTGTGGGGAATGGGGGGAAAGAGCGATATCGCCATCAAAATCTCTGAACAAACAGCGTATTCATCCGAATTCTACGGCGAGGGTGACCGCGACCAGTATTTTGGCACGAGCATGTATGTTTCGGGAGTGACCTATAAAAAGCCCATCAGCGAAAAAACATTTCTTCAGTCAACAATTGCCGTTTCACTTGAAGAACAGCACACCAATCACAACTACTTGCAACGCAGCCTGAACATTGCGAATGGCGATACAACCATTCAAGTTGATACACTCTATCCGCTTGTAGGGTACCAATTCAAGATTGGTAAAATTTCTGGTTATACGTCGATTACACACAAATTCAACAAAAAACACCTCATCAAGGCAGGGATTAACTTTGATCTTCTTTCGATGAATCAAATCGATTCTGTGCTCACTGACATAAATGTTCCCGATGTTTTTACACTACGTTGGAACTACCAAGGAAAATCTGTTTTGGTGCAACCTTTCGTTCAATGGAAATGGCGCATCAATGAAAACATGGACTTCACGGCAGGACTTCACGCACAGTATTTCAGTTTGAGCAATAGCGTCAGTCCGGTGGAGCCGCGCATGGGATGGAAATACCGCATGGATGGTGGTCAATCGATCTTTGCCGGCGCGGGAATGCACAGCCAGACCCAACCGTACTACATGTACACGATGTTCGACCCACAAAATCCAGGAACAATCCACAACAAATCGATGGATTTTACACGAAGTCTGCATACAGGAATTGGGTATGAAAAGGTCTTTAACAAAGGATTTAGTGTGCGCACAGAGGCGTATTATCAAAACTTGTACAACATCCCGGTAACGGTGAATCCATCGTCCTTCTCCATGATTAATGTGGGTAGTGGCTTTGCGCGTTTCTTCCCTGAAAAATTGGAGAACACAGGTACTGGATACAACTACGGGCTTGAGTTGACTGTTCAGAAGTACTTTGACAAATCGTTCTTCTTTCTTTTCTCAGGA
>CALPWQ020000098.1 GCA_943327315.2 Chitinophaga pinensis | reverse complement strand
GTGACTTCTTCATTGGGTAAAGGAATCATTTCGGCTTCACTGGCGAAATTGCTTCAGGCACGCGGGTACACTGCGACAATCCAAAAATTAGACCCTTACATCAACATCGACCCAGGAACATTGAATCCATATGAACATGGGGAATGCTTTGTCACAGATGATGGTGCAGAGACGGATTTGGACCTTGGACATTATGAGCGCTTCTTGAATGTGCCTACGTCGCAAGCCAACAATGTGACTACTGGTCGCATCTACCAATCTGTAATCGAAAAAGAACGCAGAGGAGAATTCTTAGGAAAAACTGTTCAGGTGATTCCCCACATTACGGATGAAATCAAGGATAGAATCCAATTGCTTGGAAAGAAAAACCAATACGACATTGTCATTACTGAGATAGGCGGTACAGTGGGTGATATCGAATCACTTCCTTATGTAGAAGCCGTACGTCAAATGATGTGGGAGTTTGAGAATGACTGCATCGTCGTTCACTTGACCCTTGTTCCCTATCTTGCCGCAGCGGGAGAATTGAAAACGAAACCTACACAACACAGTGTAAAACAGTTGTTGGAACTGGGGGTTCAACCAGATATTCTATGCTGCAGAACAGAGCATGAACTTGACCTTTCCTTACGCAAGAAGATTGCAAAGTTCTGCAACGTAAGTATGAATGCGGTCATTGAGTCGCGAGATGCTAAATCCATCTACGATGTGCCAATTTTAATGCAGGCAGAGGAATTGGATAAAGTGGTTCTTGAAAAACTTGGACTTTCTTCAAAATCAACACCTAACCTCGATAATTGGAAAAGCTTTCTTGATCGGTTGAAAAACCCTAAGCGTGAAGTCAATATCGGTTTGGTTGGAAAGTATGTAGAACTTAAAGATTCGTACAAGTCAATTAGTGAATCCTTTATACATGCAGGTGTGTCCAATGAAGCACGAGTAAATGTGAAGTGGATTCATTCTGAGAAATTGAACAGTACAAATATCGACGAGGAATTAAAAGGCTTAGACGGAATTCTTGTAGCGCCTGGATTTGGTTCACGAGGTATTTCTGGTAAAATCGAAGCTGTACGTTATGCACGCGAAAACAAGGTCCCTTTCTTCGGGATTTGTTTGGGAATGCAGTGTGCTGTGATTGAATTTGCACGCCACGTTCTGGGTTACACCGATGCGCATACTACAGAGATTGCAGAAGACAGCAAGTATCCCGTCATTAGTATGATGGAGGAACAAAAGAACATCTCAAACATGGGAGGAACCATGCGTTTGGGTGCCTACCGTTGTCAGTTGAAGACAGGGTCAAAAGCATTTGCTGCATACAATACAGAAAAAATATCTGAACGCCACCGTCACCGCTACGAATTTAACAATGCATACATTAAAGAATTTGAAGCAGCAGGACTTTTACCAGTTGGGAAAAATCCTGAAACAGGCTTGGTTGAAATCGTGGAACTAAAAGACCATCCTTGGTTTGTTGGCGCGCAATTCCACCCTGAATATAAAAGTACAGTGGCAAACCCACACCCCCTTTTCGTTGCATTCATAAAAGCAGCAATTGACCATAATACACTTTAAAAAATGGATAGAAATACCACCATTGGATTGATAGTTATCGGAGTTATTCTCTCCGTATTCTCCATCTTCAACCAACCATCAGAAGCCGAAATCAAAAAGCAAGAAAAAGAAATTGCGATTCAAAAAAAGAAAGAGGCTGAGGCAAAGAAAAAGAAATCAGTCAAGGAATCAGGCAAGAAATCTGACGACGGACAAGGAACAAAGGACAAAGGACAAAGCACGAGCACCAATAAATCAAGTGTTCAGAAAGAGGTCAAAGGTGAATTGGTTCGCTTGGAAAACGATAAGTTAATCATTGACTTCTCTTCCAAAGGAGGAATGGTTGCGGCTGTTTATTTGAAAGAATTCGAGAGTTATTCTGACTATGCCAACAAATCGAGTAAAAAGGCAAAAAACCCTTTGTGCCTATTCTCGGAAGGTGATGCCGTGAATCAATTGGTGTTCTCCATGGAAGGCCAAAAGTACTATACGTCGGGATACCTCTTCAACTTGGTTAAGGCTACGGATCAATCCATCACATTTGCGCTGGATTTAGGAAATGGAAAAACCATTGAACAAGAATACAGTTTAAAGAAGGGTGCTTATGACCTGGATTACAACATCCATCTGGAAGGATTGAAAGGTTCTAACAACTATGCATTCAATTGGAAAACATCCTACCGAAAGACGGAACGTTTGTTCAGTGAACAACGCCGCGTTTCCACAGTCTGCTTTGACTACAAGAATGAGGACTTCGATTATTTAACGGAGATGGGAAGCGATTTTCAACGCGCCGAAGACGATGTGAATTGGATAAGCTTTAAACAAAGCTATTTCTCATCGTTTATTCGTCCAGAAAATGGGTTCACCAAAAAGGATACAAAATTCCAGGTACATGAATACGATGATAAGGATGACAAAGATTGGAAATGGTCGCACTTGAAGGATTATTCGGCAACGGCAGGATTGAATGTGAAAAACGCTGATAACGAAACAATATCCATGAATTGGTTCTTTGGTCCGAACGATTATGAAACGCTTAAAGCCTATGATCAGGGATATGATGATATTTTGAATTTCGGTTGGGGTCTCTTCCGTTGGATTAACTTGTATGCCGTACAACCGCTGTTCAATATGCTTGCTTCGACAGGCATGAGCTTGGGTATTGCTATCTTGATGTTGACCTTGATTTTGAAATTTGTCTTGATGCCGGTGCAGTGGAAGATGTATGTCTCCTCCGCGAAAATGCGCATTTTGAAGCCGGAAATTGATGAACTCACCGCGAAATATCCGGAGAAAGAGGATGCAATGAAGAAGCAAATGGAGATGATGACACTCTACCGCGAGTCTGGTGCAAGTCCGTTGGCGGGATGTCTTCCTATGTTGATTCAGATGCCTATTCTTCTTGCCGTGTTCCGATTCTTCCCATCAGCGTTCGAGTTGCGTCAAAAATCATTCCTCTGGGCTGAAGACTTGTCTTCTTATGATTCCATTTGGAATTTCGGGATTAATATCTGGCCATACGGTGATCACGTGAGTTTGTTTACTCTTCTAATGGCAGGTACTACTCTACTTTACACGCACATGAACAGCGGAAACATGCAGCAACCTCAGCAGCCTGGAATGCCAAACATGAAGGTGATTATGTATTTATTCCCCGTGATGATGATTTTCTTTTTCAACAACTACTCTGCAGGTTTGAGCTACTATTACTTCATCTCTACATTGGTGTCGATCATCATTATGTTGCTCATCAAACAGTTCTTTGTGGATGAGGAAAAGTTGAAGCTTAAAATGGCTGAACGTAAAGCCAATATGTCTTCCAAGGAAGGGAAAGTCAAGAAAAAATCGAAATTCCAAGAGCGCCTCGAGCAAATGCAAAAGGCACAAATGGAACAAATGAAGAACAAAAAGAAGTAGTAAAAAATGATAATGAGCCATTTATTCATTCTTTTTGGCCAATCCTACAGAAGGATATCATTGTTTTTTACACTCGCTGTAAGCATTCTTTTAGTCACTTCATGCGCTGGAACGCGTGACATGCAAGTGTCGGTGCTGCGTCCTGCGAAGATTACGATTCCTACCAGCATACGCGAAATTGCCCTGCTGAATCGTTCCATTCCAACATCAGCCACTGGATTTGAAGCTTCATTAAGCGGTGAAACACCTGTGCGCGACAAGGAACTTTCTGAAGATTGTCTGCGCGGTTTAACGGAGACCTTGAATCTCCGTGTTGGAAACGACCGTCGATTTGATGCCGCCCGTTGTGGTCAAACGATGAATGCTGCAGATGGAAAAAGTCTCGGTTTTGGTGCTCCTTTGGATTGGAAAATCATTGATAGCATTTGTGCAGCACAACATGTTCAGGCATTATTGGTTCTCGAATATTTTGATACAGATTATTCTATATTTAATCCTGGTGCAACAGCTCAAGCTGCCGTTGGAGCTGTATTGAATGGAACTCCTACTGCCGTTGAAGTAAAAGGGACGGCGACTGCAGAGGCTGGTTTTCGTGTATATGATCCTTCCCAACAAAAGATTCTCTATGAAGACCGTTTTCAATTTAAACAATACTGGACACAGCGCTCAGTTAATCCAGTTGAAGCATTGGCGAAATTGATCAAACGCAACGACGCCTTGCTCAATGTGAGCCACAACACGGGCGTTGAGTTTGCCTATAACATCGTTCCACTCTATTTCTGGGAAGACCGGCTCATGTACAAGGGGAAAAAAGGCAACATGGAGCGTGGCGAGCGACAGGCATTAGCCAAAGATTGGGAAGCTGCATTAAAGACATGGTCAGAAGTATTTGAAACAAGCTATAAATCGAAGATTCGTGCAAAGGCCGCTTTCAATGCTGCATTGGCGTGTGAAGTTCTGGGTGATTTGCCAGGTGCTCAAAAATGGATTCAACAGGCGTATATTGAAGGTGGTAAAAAACAAGCCCTTTGGTATTCTGACGTAATTGATGCCCGCATTCGTGAGCAATCTAAGTTGGACGAACAAATGGCACAATGACGCTGGAAAAACTACTTTTCATTTGGATGAAAGTCACTCAGTTTATTTTCATCCGCTACGCACTTGTAGCTGGTTTCACATTCTTTATCTTCTACATTCTTTTTCGCAAGAAATGGCAGAAATATAAACTTCAAGCCCTGTTTCCAAAAGTCAAAAGTCAGGTCATGGAATTTGTTCATTCTGCGTCAACTATGGCTTTGTTCGGCATTATGGCAGGATTGATCTTCGTTGTCTATCCAGAGAAAACACAGATGTACATGATGGCTTCAACGCATGGATATTTTTGGCTCATCCTCAGCTTTCCTGTCATGCTCCTGATGCACGACACCTATTTTTACTGGCTGCATCGGTTTATGCACTTGCCTAAAGTGTTCAAACATGTCCACCATGTCCACCACCAATCAACGAATCCAACACCGCTAACCTCCTACTCTTTTCATTTTTTAGAAGGCTTGCTCGAATCGGCAATTCTTCCACTTATTGCATTTACATTGCCTGTTCAACGAGAAGCTTTTATTCTGTTTTTCCTGGTTCAATTTATGTACAACGTTTACGGACACTTGGGCTATGAATTGTATCCGAAAGGATTCCATCGAACATGGATTGGTAAATGGGTCAATACGTCTGTCGCCCACAACATGCACCACAAGTTTTTTGATGGGAATTATGGGCTTTACTTTTTATTTTGGGACAGATGGATGGGTACGCTGGACAAACGTTATGATGATTTTTTTGACGCACGTTCCTTGAGCAAAAACAATCGTTAAACACATCTGTTATTTTTTTAAACAGCCTAAAAATGAGTGACATTCAGTTTTCCAGTGAAATTCAAGCACAGCGCGATTTCTTCCTCTCCGATACCACAAAAAACACCCATTTCAGGATTGCTCAGTTGAAAAAGTTGCGGGCTATTTTGAAAGAAAATGAAACCAAAATGGCTGAGGCGATCTACCTCGATTTCGGAAAATCTGAATTTGATTTATACACCACTGAACTGTCTATTATCTATGGAGATCTTGATGAGTCTGTGAAGAAAATCAAGTCTTGGTCCAAGAGAAATCGTGTGCGAACCAATGTATTGAACATGCCGGCCAAGTCATTTATCATCCCAGAGCCACTGGGGGTTTCATTGATTATCGGTGCATGGAATTATCCTTTTCAATTGTGTTTTTCACCAGCAATTGCGGCCATTTCAGCTGGATGTACGGTTGTGCTCAAACCAAGTGAACTGCCTTCCCGAACGAGTGCTGTAATGGCAGAAATGATCAATTCACAATTCGATCCAGGATTTTTTCGTGTGATCGAAGGAGGAGTCCCTGAAATGACCGCTTTACTGAACGAGAGATACGACAAGATTTTTTTCACAGGAAGTATCCCCGTTGGAAAGATTGTCTACCAAGCTGCAGCGAAATACTTGACCCCTGTCACGCTTGAATTGGGTGGAAAAAGTCCTGTATTTGTCACTGCACGTTGCAACATGGATGTTACTGTACGACGATTGGTGTGGGCAAAGTTCTTGAATGCTGGACAAACATGTATTGCTCCTGACTACCTATTGATTGAAAAGTCGATTGAGTCTGTTTTTTTACAAAAGTTCATTGTAGAAATTGAACGGTCAAAATTTGCCGTTGAGAATGGGAATTATGTTCAGATTGTCAATGAAAGAAACTTCGACCGTGTTGCTCAACATTTAGCAGATCAAGAGATTTTTTATGGCGGTGAAATGGATCGAGAACAAAGACACATTGCCCCAACCCTACTAACAAACGTTACTTTTGATCACCCCATCATGAAAGAGGAAATCTTCGGGCCTATACTCCCAATCATTTCATTTACAAGCCTTGATGATGCCATTCTGCACGTGAAACAACGTCCAAAACCCTTGTCTTTGTATGTATTTTCAGACAATCGCGAAGAACAAAATAGGATACTCTCATCCATCTCTTTTGGTGGCGGTTCGGTCAATGATGCCATCATGCACATCGCGAACCAATACCTGCCTTTTGGTGGTGTTGGGGACAGTGGCATGGGAAACTATCACGGCATTGCCGGATTCCGAGCTTTTTCCCACGAAAAAAGTGTGCTACACAAAAGCAATTATTTAGAGCCTTCATTAAAATATTCCCCGCATACGGCTTCCCGTTTGAATTGGATCAAGCGCTTAATGTCGTGGATTTGAGGAATTCTTTACTACTTTTACTCCGCTAAATTTACTGCTGAATAATATGCTGAAATTCCTTAAAAGCAAATGGATTAAAATTCCGTACACCGTTTTCCTTTACGCTTTTGCCATTTACGGATTCTTCCTCACTGCAACGTACCTTGCTGTAAAATTTAAGTGGACAAACAACGAAGGAATGATTGATGAGAACAATCGTTACTTCCAGGACATGCACAACAAATACAACCAGTCGTTTCGAGTGGATAGTGTTTCGATGCAGCAACACCGCTATGAAGCACTCAATCGCATCATGGTATTGAATCAATTTCACCCAAAAAATGCAGAATACATTTTAAGCACTTTGCTAAAAACCAACGATGAACGCATTGCATTAAAAATGTTAGATGCTGTTGATTTGCGGTTGCGGAAAAATAAAAAATACCGTGTGGCCTTGGCAGATATGCGCTCCAAACATAGCAAACGACAGAAAACTACAGGATTGAGCGTTTTTGAATGGATGAATGTCGCAGAATGGCAGGATTTCAAAATTGCCGTTCAAAAGGACAAGAAATACATCGATTCGGCAGCTCGCATTACAGGCGTAGAATCCCGATTGATCGTTTCGTGTCTGGTCGGTGAACAAATTCGCTTGTTCAATTCAAACCGAGAATCCTATAAAAACTACATCGGCCCCTTGAAAGTGTTGGTTTTGGAAAATCACTTGTCTTATGGCGTAACAGGGATCAAAGAAAGTACCGCTCAAAAGATCGAAAACTTTTTAAAAGATTCAACCAGCGTCTATTACCTAGGAAAAGAGTACGCTCACCTCCTCGACTATGACTCGATTCGATCTTATAAAAACAACATCAACGATACCATGAGTGTGCGTTTACAGCGCTTGGTACAGTTCAAAGACCATTACTATTCTTACCTCTATACCGCTCTGTTTTTGAAACAAATGAAAATGCAATGGGAACGCGCGGGTTACCCTATCGATGACCGTCCTGAAATCTTAGCGTCACTCTTCAACCTTGGCTATCAACGGTCAAAACCGAAGAAAAACCCTGCTGTTGGTGGATCAGACTTTAAAATTCACGAAACGAATTATACCTTTGGAGCTGTTGCCTTTGAGTTCTATTATTCAGGTGAATTGGCGGATGTGTTCCCCTATCAGAAGTCAATGTTTGATTGGAACAAGAAACAAGCGAAGTCCAAAAAACACAAGCGATAATTCCCTGCTGAACGCATCCCTGTGTTGAATGTAATAGCCGCCATGAAGATTCAACTAGTCGTTTTGTTTGTAATAATCATGGGTAACATCAGCGCTCAAGAGAACTGCACCTTTTCATATCAAAACAAAAAAGGAGGACATTACCTCTTCTCAACATTTTATTCAGATTATGCAGAAACTCCCATGGAAGGAGTTTGCCAACAACTGGATCAAAAAGGCAAGATCTATGAGCGACGAGTATTTGTTGTTGGGAGGATGAAAGAGGAAATTCTCTACTACTATGAAGGTGGGCTACGATCAGAGTTTAGAATTACACAACTACCTGGCGACTCAGTGATTGGCTTCCAAAAGACCTACACAGAAGCAGGAAAACTTCAAACCCATTACATCTTTTATTTGAACAAGAAAAAAAGACGTTGCGCTTTCTACAGGGAATATTTTCCAAATGGAAGTCCCCGTTTTCAACGCACCTATTGCTGGGCAAAACTAGATGATATCGATCCTTCAGCATATAAAGATCATCCACCTCATACCATTGATGAAGAGGGCTACACCTATTTGATGACAGAGTTTGGTGAGTCCTTGACCTTCTATGAAAATGGTCAAGTCAGTGAGCGTAAAGTCTATCGAATGGAATTCAGTTCGAACTACTACGATTACGCCATGGACGGGCCATATTATCAGTACTTTGACAATGGGAAAGTGATGACAAAGGGCTATTACCACGAAGGAACCAAAGATGGACCCTGGAAAAAGTATTATTACACGGGAGAACTTTCAGAAACCGAATTTCACAAGGAAAATTTACCGGTAGGTACCTGGGAAGGGTTCTATTCAAATGGGGACAAAAAACACCTGAAGATATACGATCCGAATTCCAACCACGTTTTCGTTCCAAGCGAAACCTATTGGAATGAAAACAAGATCAAAGTTCGAGAGAAGATTCTAGACATTGAAGGAACTGGGATGAATCGCGTGTGGAGTGAATCTGGGGTGCTCTTAGAGGAAACGGAATGGATTCAAAACAGTGAAATTAGGGGGCTCAAGAAAAAATGGTATCCAAGTGGTCAAGAACAATCCATTTTAGACAATCGTCCACTTGCTACCCCGAGATACATTGAATACCATGAAAATGGCGTATTGGCGAAACTCCATGAGCATCAGGTAAATAAAGACACAGTAATCGATACCCGTCAAGAATGGAGCGAAAGCAATCAATTGCTCTTGCGAATCATTTCGAAGCAAAGTCCAAAGAACAACGAGTACACGCTTTCAAGTTTTTCCCCACAAGGAACTCCAATTCAATCAATCACACAAATCAACCAGCAAAGAAAGGAAAAACAGTATGCCACAAATGGTGTTTTGGTAAAAGAATTCAGCCTTTTCAATGGAGAACTGAGCGGAAGTTATATCCTACGAGACTCAAACGTTCAGGTCATCCATTCATTCAATTACCTTAAAAACTTGCGTCACGGCATCTGTGAATCCTATGAAAATGGAAAACTCATCTTTCGACAAGGCTACAACATGGGATGTATTGATCCGACCATCACCAACAGAAAGAGCTATTACCCTGCATTAAGCACCTGGACCAAGGAACAAAGTGATCGTTACAGAAGTGTTGTTTACACAGTTCTAAATCGCACTTCCTACGCTGGATCTTCACCATTGTTTTATACCAAATCGTCTATTGATTCAATGACACAGCGCATTGCTTGGTTTGAAAAAGCATGGAAAGCCACTACACCCTTAGAATTGAGTGAAAGTGGTGCATCAGCGAACCAAATAGACTTCACATTACCGGCATATGTTTTCAAGGGAGCCGAAACATGTGATACTGTCAACCCATATGTGAAACAACTCTACGACGTCTTCAAAAAACTCAATTGGCGATGGCCGAAAGATTTGACCGTGAAAGACAACATGTATTCATTCAGTTATGAAGATGATAAATTCTACCCCCTATCAACCTATTACACTTATTTTCAATGGTTCTTTCAAAGTGGATATGCTTCAGTGCCAAGTCAAACACGTGAAATAGAGATCGACGATAAATTCTACCGTAGCAGAACCACATTCAGTCTATCCCGCTTGAATTCATGTGCGTTTCTAGCGAGTTACTCCTATCATGGGGCAAATTTCCAATGGTTGATTTACGACGATGGAAGTGTGGAGTTTTACGGGCAAAGATCGAATTGGGAAGACATTGGCCGCGTGACTTTAGGTCCCGACTACATCCATGAAATGCCTTATGATTGAGCAGGTTTATCCTTATGAAACATAGAGAAAACTACACCCGCTGTCAGTAAGAAAACAATGACTCCCAATGAGATCAAAGCCGGGATTTCAAAATAATGAACAATCAACATTTTAACCCCTACAAACATCAAAACACCAACGAGTGAATACTTCATGTATTCGAACTTGTCGAGCATTCCAGCCAAGAAGAAATAAAGACTGCGCAAGCCAAGAATCGCGAAAATGTTTGATGTGAAGACAATGAAAGGATCGGTTGTGATTGAGAAGATCGCTGGGATGGAATCAACCGCAAAAAGAATGTCCGAAAACTCAATGACCACAAGTGCAGCAAGCAATCCAGTAGCTAATTTTTTGCCATTTTGAGAAATGAAGTAATTCCCACTGCGGTCTTTCCAGTCAATTGGATAAATTTTCTGCAGCAAACGTACGCCTAGAGTTTTGTCAAAATCTTCATCCTCCTCACCTCCTTTGATCATCTTGAAGGCAGAGAAAATCAAGATTCCTCCGAAGATGTAGGTTGCCCATTCAAATGCTTCTACAAATGCAGTTCCCAAAACAATCATAAGCATCCGGAAAAACACGGCACCAATAATTCCCCAAAACAATATTTTGTGTTGGTATAGTCCCTCAATTTTAAAGAAAGAAAAAATCAATGCCATCACGAAGATGTTGTCCAAACTTAAGGACTCTTCAATGAGGTAACCCGTATAGAAATCAATCAGTGCTTTTTGTGGGAGCGTATGGTGGGTGTTTATACCCATGAAGTTGACATCGTAGATGAAATAAATGACACCTCCGAACAACAGCGCAACAGCAACCCAAATGGCTGTCCATATTAAAGATTCTTTGACTGTGACAACTTTATCCTTCTTATGAAACACACCAAGGTCTAAGGCCAACAGCGAAAATACAAGCAATAGAAAAAATCCCCAGACAATCATAGTTTCATTCGTTAAACACAAAGATACCAATTGACCCTTATAGAACGGGATAATCATTAAATTTGTTCAACAAAATTTCCGCATGGACTTCCAACTAGTTTCAGAGTTTCTTCCTACGGGTGATCAACCCGAAGCCATTCGTCAGTTGATTGCTGGACTTCGTGCGGATGTGCGTGATCAGGTATTGTTGGGCGTTACGGGAAGTGGGAAAACGTTTACCGTAGCGAACGTCGTGAAGGAAATCAATCGCCCTACTCTGGTCCTTTCGCACAATAAAACACTTGCGGCCCAGCTCTATGGGGAATTCAAACAGTTTTTCCCAAATAATGCTGTAGAATACTTTGTTTCCTACTACGACTATTATCAGCCAGAGGCCTACCTCCCTGTCACCAACACCTATATTGAGAAAGATCTTCAAATCAACGATGAAATTGAAAAGCTGCGACTCTCAGCGACTTCGACCCTCCTTTCAGGAAGACAAGATGTTCTCGTTGTAGCTTCCGTTTCATGTATCTATGGAATCGGAAATCCGAATGAATTTGCGAACAGCATCATTTCACTCGCTGTTGGTCAAACCATTTCACGCAATAAGTTTCTCTTTCGTTTGGTCGAAAACCTTTATTCTCGAGCAAACATAGAGTTTAAGCGAGGAATGTTTCGCGTGAAGGGAGATACGGTAGACATTCATTTGGCTTACGCCGATTATGCATTGCGCATTGAGTTTTGGGGAGATGAGATTGAACGCATATCCTCCATCGATCCTGAAACAAATAACAAGCTTGACACCTTTACCGAAATCAATATTTTCCCTGCAAATATCTTTGTGTCGAGTCCTGAAAACACCCGTGTAGCCGTCGATCAAATTGGCGAGGACATGGTTGTTCAAGTAGATGCATTCCGCAAGCAAGGGAAAATTGATGAAGCCAAACGCTTGGAGGAACGTGTGAATTACGACCTTGAAATGATCCGAGAATTGGGATATTGCTCAGGAATAGAGAATTATTCGCGCTATTTCGATCAACGAAAACC
>CALPWQ020000097.1 GCA_943327315.2 Chitinophaga pinensis | reverse complement strand
GGAGAAGAAATGGAGTTTACATATCAGGAAATAATAACGACACTCTACTTGTAACCCAACCTGGTAATTATTCTGTTATTATTTCGGAGAATGGTTGCCCAGTTTCATCCAATGAAATTGTTGTGAATTTTTCAACTATTGCAACCCCACAGATTTTTGCCACAGGTGCAATTCAACCTTGTATTGGAGGAAGTGTTTTGCTCACAACCTCTTCAGGTTATTCATCTTATTTATGGTCTAACGGATCTAACACCCAAAGCACGACAATAACATCATCAGGTAACTACTCGGTTCAAGTCTCAAACGCTTTAGGATGTACGGCAACATCTGCTATTTATACGGTTAACGCTTCCATACTGCCAACACAAAATATTTGCGTTGTCGGGGTTGATTCAGTTTCGAACAACTTGAGAGTTGTTTGGGAAAAACCGATTACAACAGCGATTGATTCATTCTATGTATACAAGGAAACGAATGTATCAAATATTTATTCAAAAGTCGGAGCTCGACTTTACGACAGCCTTTCTGTTTGGATCGACCCAGTTTCAAACCCAGCGGTTCAAGCTTATCGATACAAAATAACTGCTTTAGATACTTGTGGTGTTGAAACTCCTTTGAGTAATTTTCATAAATCAATTCATTTAACGATCAATCAAGGGGTAGGTGGTGCGTGGAACCTTATTTGGAGCCAATATGAAGGAATTGATTTTGGTAGTTACAACATTTATCGAGGTTCGTCTCCGAATACACTCAGCCTACTTACAAGTATCCAAAGCAATCTGAACTCCTATACTGATTTAACTCCTCCTGTTGGAGATGTTTACTATCAAATTGAAATTGTTAATCCAAACAATTGTAATCCAACTAAGGTGGTGAATTACTCTTCATCGAAGTCAAATGTAGTTACTAATGCTGCTATAGGATTAACAGAATTGAATAGTAGTGCATACCTATATCCAAATCCGACAGATGGTTTTATCATCGTAGAAGGAGACTTTGAAACGATTAGAAACTATATCATTCTAGATGGAATTGGCAAAATAATCTCCAGTGGTTCAATTAGTTCTGATTTTAATCAAATCAATTTAACTGAGTTTTCGAAGGGCACATATCTCATTGTTGTAGAAGGATTGAATAAGCCATTTCAAGTCATTAAAAACTAACCTGAATGCAAATTTTATTCAATAGAATTCTTTCACTTCTCTTACAGGGAGAGCAAATCCCTTTGAGAAATGGAAATTTTTATAGCTACGTTGGTCCGAAATCAACGCGTGTAAATGGTGCGATATTTCCATTAGCATTTGAATATGAAATCAGTGCTCAAAATCGCAAAAAGGTTACTATCGAACTTATTCATGCCATGTATCAGCTACATCTGCAAAATGGTAGAATGCCAAGCAGGAATGAAATGTTACAGAATTTCCTTTTCGAACTGAACGGTCGGCCATGTAATTACACCGTAGCTGTTTATATTGTTCAGCGTTTACTTCGAGATGATATAAATATCTGACCTCAACGGTCAGGAAACGCCTTTCCGAAAAAACACGGTGCTGCTATTCATCTATGAAGATGGAACGGTGGAACGGGTGTTTGTGGGGGAATGATTTCCTCCCCCTGTCCCGACCATTCGGGACCTTAATCCCTCCCGCAGCGTTCCTTGCGGGACAGGCACTCCAGCAGGGGAAACTAAATCATACCTTAAGTTTCAAGCATTTTAATGATTTACATTCAAATCCCGGGTTTACATCCAGCCGAATTTGCAGAGCGGGAGGTAGAGCAACCAAACTCGTAATTCGCAACTCGCAACTCGCAACTCGCAACTCGTAATTCGTAATTCGTAACTCGTGGCTTCGAGTGCCTCACGTGTCCGCTGTGGTGGAGCCACCAAACCCACAACTCACCCCTCCTCAAGTCCATGCAACGCAAGAAGCTCCTCGAATTCCGCTACGTACGATCGCTTTTCGTGATGCTTTTTCTGGCAGTAGATGTACTTGTGGACGGCATCCACGCCTGACTGAGAGATGGTGAATGCACCGTAGCCATTTTGCCAAACGAATTTATCGGAGATGAGATCGTTGTGGTTGATGAAATGGGAACTGCTGCCTTTGATGTGCTTGATAATCTCGGTGACGCTCATATCGGGTGGCATGCAAAACAAACAATGGACGTGGTCGGGCACTCCGTTTACGATGCTTAAGGTGCAACCCAAACGCTTGAGCTCGACACCGATGAACTCGTACAAGCGGCGCTCCATGCGTGGATGGATGAGTGGTTTTCTGTTTTTTGTGGTCCATACGGCATGGATCCAAATTTTAGCATGTGAATTTGTCATGATTAACGCATTTAGTGGTTTCCATTTAAGTTATGAAATATTGGGATTGTCATCCAAATGATTGGAGTGATTTATCATCAAATTAATTTAAGATTAATTTCTTATTTTTGTTTATCAAGCAACGCAACGGTATGATATGCGTCTTGGAACTAAATGCTATGAATATGAAAGGAATACTTACTGCTGCCATCGTTTGTTTATTGGCCCTATCAAGTTGGGCTCAAACATCTACTGTTACAAATAACGAAGTAACTTATTTCGGTCAATGCATGATTGAAGTGCAAAACGACACAGAAATGAGAGCACTTGAAGCAGAGATGCGCTCAAATCCTTACATCAAAGTGTGCCGTTTGGATTACAACACGCAACGCGCATTTATCCTCACAAAATCAACGGAAACATTGACGGAAGAGCAATTCACTTCTTGGTTCATCGGGTATTCTGACAAGGTACGCTGTGTGCAAGTTGGCGTTCATGGTGTGGATCAAGTGAAGCCGTTTCCATTTGTTGACTGCATTAAATAAGCAGCATGAAGCAGATTTTCCTCTTTCTTCTTATTGCCTTTCACTTACAATCATTCGCTCAACCGAATGACTGTTCTGAAGCGGTGCCGGGATGTACGACGCCGTCCTTTCCAATTGCACCAACCAATGCGTCTACCAATGTAGTTGACTTTACTTCGGGGAGTTTTTCTAACCCATCTTCAAATCCCGCTGGATTTAACTCAGGATGTTTGTTGAGTGGGGAAACGAGTTCTACGTTCATTTCTATCAATGTCATTTCAACGGGAACGCTCGCGTGGTCAATCATCGGCCCAAGTGGAGGTTGTTTCGACTGGATCATGTGGCAAATGCCAAATGCATCTATCGCTCAGGCCTGTGCGGGAATCAACGGAAATACTTTAGCTCCTGTGGCGTGCAACTGGAATGGAACGTGCAACGGAAATACGGGGATGGCACCTGCGGGACAACTTCCTCCGAATGGGTCTCCGTCAAGTTATCAAAATCCATTGCCTGTAACCGCAGGACAATCTTACCTTTTGTGTCTATCAAACTATAGTGGGACGTCACAAAACGTGAACATGAACTTCTTTGGAACGGCAAATGTGGCCTGTGGTGTAGCCGCTCCAAATCAAACGATTTGCCAAGGAAACAGCGCAAATGTCACGATTACTACACCGGGATTGACAGCGCCGCAATTTACATGGTCGCCAACAACGGGGGTTTCGAATCCAACGGGTGGAACCAATGTAACGGTAAATCCAACGGTAACGACAACGTACAATGTTCAGGTATTTCAACCAGCGACTGTGAGTTCGTCTGCATTCACTGCTACTGCTACTTTTACCATTACGGTAGTTCCTCCACCAACGCCAAATGCAGGAATTGATGCCACCGTTTGTCTTGGTCAGCCGATTCTTTTAAACGGAACCATCAGCTCAGCAACGAATTCGCCCTCATGGCAATATTTGACCACAGGAATCTCTCCTACACCAACGGTAACATTTACACCAAACTTCAATTCTTTGACGCCTAGTGTTATGGTGAATCAACCTGGTGTTTATCAATTTATTCTTCGCGAAAGCAACACAATTTGTGGGATTGTTCGCGATACGGTCAACGTGCTCGTATCCACTATCACTCAAACAACATCGAGTGTTCCACCAAGCTGTGCTGGACTTTCGGATGGTGAAATACATATCAATAGCGCAACAGCGGTTGAATACTCGTTTGATGCTGGCGTAACTTGGCAGGTGGATTCGTTCGCTGTCATTTTCCCGACAGGAACGTACAATGTCTGTTCACGCAACATCTTTGGTTGTCAAACATGTTCTAACGTAACGATTGTAGCTCCGCCGCCAGTGATCGTGTCGGTGAGCAATGACACCTTGATTTGTCAGAACGGAACAGCTACAATGACGGCATCTGCGATAGGTGGCACAAGTTACCTGTTCCATTGGGACCACACAACGGATCTTGCTGCTAATCAAGCTGTAAACCCACTAGTGAATACAACGTATACAGTGTATGCCGAGAATGAACTGGGATGTATTTCGACGCCGGAATCGATTGTGGTGACAATTCATGATCCAATTAGTGGTACAATCACCCCAGATGTAACGATTTGTCCGGGATACTCAACGAATTTAACCGCAACAGCCACTGGTGGCATTGGTATTCCTTACGACTTCGTGTGGAGCAGTGGCGCAACTGATTTTGCCGCGTCAAGTACAATTTCAGCGAATCCACCGGCAACAACCATTTACACAGTGACCATTACTGATGGCTGTGAATCTACACCTTTGGTCTTGACTACCACGGTAATGGTGGCTCCACTTCCTGTACCTCAAATTTTAGCTGATCCAAATGATTTGTGTGAACCTGCTATTTTCACGGTGCTCAATACGACTGATCCAACGATGGTGGACTCTGTTTGGTGGGTAACATCCAACGGACAAACATTTGGCAATGTATCAGAGATCACACTTGATCCGCTTTGGGCAGGAAATTACGACGTGCAATTGGTGGTGGTTTCTCCGCAAGGATGTATTGATTCAACGACGTTCTATGACTATCTCACGGTTTATCCAAAACCATTTGCAGATTTAAGGTATAGCCCTAATCCGGTGTACATGTTCAACACGCAGGTCATGTTAACGAACTATTCTCTCAATGCGGATTATTACCAATGGTTCATTGAAAGTGGAACACCATCTTATTCGCAGCAAGAAAATGTGACGACCATGTTCCCTGATGGTCAAACGGGTGAATACCTTGTGACTTTGATTGCTACGTCTGAATACAATTGTATTGATACTACCACTGCGAAAATTGTAGTTTTCCCAGAGGTCTTGATCTATGCGCCAAACACGTTTACACCTGATAACGATGAACACAACCAATCGTGGGGAATTCACATTGAAGGCATCGACATCTTCGACTTTGACCTCTATATTTTCAATCGTTGGGGTGAAATGATTTGGGAATCCCATGATCCTGAAGGACTTTGGGATGGTACGTATGGAGGTAATCCTGTTCAACAAGGAACCTATACGTGGATTGTTCGTGCTCGAGATGTACAAAACGATGATCAGCACGAGTTCAATGGATTCGTGAATGTATTGAGGTAGATCCCGAAAGCGATCTTCTATTTCGTTTTTCGGTGTATTTTTGTGCAAAATATCCAACGAAATGACGATCGAGGAATTCCAACATGACATTCAAAACGGTATACCGACTGCTATTCCAGCAAAAAAACCGTTTGACCCACAAATAAACCATGCGCCAAAACGCAAGGATATCTTAAGTCCTGAGGAAAAGAAACTTGCTCTGCGAAATGCTTTGCGTTATTTCCCTAAAGATCAACACGCGGAATTGATTGAAGATTTCTTGGATGAATTGAACCGATATGGCCGCATCTACATGCACCGCTATCGTCCCGAATACACCATGTACGCTCGACCGATTTCTGATTACCCTGGAAAATGTGAACAGGCGAAAGCCATCATGTTGATGATCCAAAACAATCTCGACCATGCCGTGGCGCAACATCCGCACGAACTCATTACCTATGGTGGCAACGGAGCGGTTTTCCAAAATTGGGTGCAGTACCGCTTGACGATGAAGTACCTTTCTGAAATGACAGATGAACAAACCTTGGCCATGTACAGTGGTCATCCTATGGGATTGTTTCCATCGCACAAAGAGGCACCAAGAGTCGTTGTCACCAATGGCATGATGATTCCAAATTATTCTAAACCGGATGATTGGGAACGCTTCAACGCTTTGGGCGTAACGCAATATGGTCAAATGACTGCGGGATCCTATATGTACATCGGGCCTCAAGGAATTGTGCACGGAACAACAATAACAGTGCTTAATGCTGCACGACGAATTTCAAAAAACAATGAGGGAATCGCAGGTAAATTATTCGTTACTGCAGGACTTGGAGGAATGTCTGGTGCTCAGCCAAAAGCAGGAAACATTGCTGGGTGCATTTCTGTAACTGCAGAGGTCAACGCGAAAGCCGTTCACACACGACATTCTCAAGGATGGGTGGATGAAGTGATTGATGATTTAAATGCCTTGTGCACACGTGTTCTTGAGGCAAAAACCAAGAAAGAAGTTGTTTCTATCGCCTACGTAGGCAACATCGTAGATGTGTGGGAGAAATTCAACGCTGAAGGTGTTTTCGTTGAACTTGGATCGGACCAAACATCCTTACACAACCCATGGGCTGGAGGATATTATCCTGTTGATCAAAGTTTCGAAGAATCAAACCGCATGATGGCGGAAGAACCAGAATTGTTCCACGAAAAGGTACAAGCTACGTTGCGCAGACATGCTGCAGCGATCAATGCGCATGCCGCTAAGGGAACCTATTTCTTCGATTATGGCAATGCCTTTTTGTTGGAAGCATCGCGCGCAGGAGCAGACATCATGGCGAAAAATGGCATTGATTTCAAATACCCATCCTATGTTCAGGATATCCTCGGACCCATGTGCTTCGACTATGGCTTTGGGCCTTTTCGTTGGGTTTGTGCCTCTGGGAAACCTGAAGATTTGCAAAAGACGGATGAGATTGCTTGTCAGGTATTGGAAGAAATGATGTTGCGCAGCCCTGAAGAAATTCAACAGCAAATGGCGGACAACATCCAATGGATCAAAGGTGCGCAACAAAATAAATTGGTTGTTGGCTCACAAGCGCGCATTCTTTATGCCGATGCTGAAGGACGTATGTTGATTGCAGAAGCCTTTAACAAAGCCATTGAGCGCGGAGAAATTGGACCCGTCATTCTGGGGCGTGACCACCACGATGTGTCAGGAACAGATTCCCCTTACCGCGAAACCTCGAACATTTACGATGGTTCCCGTTTCACTGCTGACATGGCCATTCAAAATGTGATTGGAGACAGCTTTAGAGGCGCAACCTGGGTGTCGATCCACAATGGTGGTGGCGTTGGCTGGGGCGAAGTCATCAATGGCGGATTCGGCATGTTGCTCGATGGGTCTAAAGAGGCCGATCGTCGCTTGAAGATGATGCTTCACTGGGATGTAAACAACGGGATTTCTCGCCGCAGCTGGGCACGTAACGAGGGTGCTGTATTTGCCATTAAACGGGCCATGGAGGCAGAGCCACGCTTGAAGGTAACCATCCCTCAACTCGTAGACGACGCGTTAATCGACTCCATTTTCTCACAACAATCCCTTACAAAATAAGGGGCTGCAGCTCATTTCGTGAGGTGTAATAAATAAACCCACGAACATCGGGCATGTCCATTGCTCGCAAGGTTTCGATGTAACGCTGCATTTGCTCGATGTGTTTTGGAGTGTTCGCTCCCGTTTTGTAATCAATCACAATGGTTTCTGTCGCCTTACAAATGATTTTATCTGGGCGAACCGTGTTTTGTTCATCCAAGATAATGGAGCGCTCACTCAAGATGCGCGTGGAATCCGTAAATAAGGCAGAATACGCTGGATGACTAAAAATTTGCCTCGCTTTCTCTTTCAACTGATCTACAAAACCAAATTCCAATGCGCCTTCAGCCACCATACGTTGAATGGTAACTTCGATTTCATCTGCCGCATTCAACTCGGCCATCACAGCATGGAATTGATTGCCAAAACGTTGTTCATCCGTCAGTAAGTTCGAATCTACCAATTCAACTCTGTCTTGCAAGGAGATGTCTGGAAACCAAAGACGATCGGTCAATTCTTCGGGCACCAAAAACCCAATTCCCCCACCCTTTGTTGGCTGTTGTGGTCGCTGAGTACGAACCCCCTTAACAAATCGGCCTTCAGGAGTGACTTCAATGCCTGGCAAGTTTTCAAAGCATGTATGCAAGATGGAACCGAGTTTCGCATCTTTATGTCTATTGATGACGTACAACCGTTCTTCAGGACGCGTCATTCCTACATAAGCAAGATTCACCTTATCTGTAAGAATCTGAGCATTCTCACTTTCATTCATTGCACTTACCTCCGGTGCAGGGTGATTCTTTTTTAAGGTTGTGTAGAGAATGTATTCTCCCGCTTCAATCAAGAACTTCGACTGTGCCTTCAGTTTAATTGAAAAATCGATGTCTGGAATAATGACTACGGGGAATTCCAATCCCTTCGATTTATGGATTGTCATAATGCGAATGGCGTCGTCACTTTCTGGCAATTGGATCGCCAATCTGCCTTTGTTTTCTTCGTAATAACTCAAGAAATCTTTCAATTCTGGGCCACGATTCAACTCGAAGCTATGCGCTGCATCGGTAAAATGGTGCAGGTATGGATTGTTGAGTTCTGTCCACCCCATCAAGGTGTAAAATTGAGTAATGAGATCGTAGAGGTTCTCATATTTAAAGAAGAAAACATCCCTTCCACCAAAGTGATCGGCAAGAAATTGGGTGTCATCAAACAGGGTATAATTCTTCCCTTTGGATGAAACTTTTCGCTCTAGGTATTTTTTGTATTCATTGTAGCCAAGACCTTTGCTTATTCTAAAGAACAACTCGGCAAATTTGCGCTTTTCACTTTCAGAGGAAGGATTCAAGCGACGGCGAATAAACGACACAATCAACTTCACGCGGACCTCGTTTTGAATCAACAAAGATTCCGAGGAGACCACTTTGTATCCTTTTTTTGTCAATTCCACCGCCCAAACATTGGCTTTGTGATTCACTTCACTTAGAATACAAATATCCCCACGCTGAAATCCATCGGCTTCACATTGCTCAATCCATTCAATAATTTGCGGCACCTTGTCGATGGCTGGAGTATCGCCAGGTTCAGAGATAATCTCGACGTATCCTTCTTTTTTCGATTCTACCTGCTGCGTAATTGTTTGATAAAAGTCTTTTGATTGAGCGGGTAAAGATTCACGCAAGAGCGTAAAAAAGTCGTTGTTCATTTCAACGATTTGTCGCGCCGAACGCCAATTACTCGCTAAAGGAAGCACTTCACCCATGTCCTCAAAAAACTGCGACCACTCTTCAATCTTCGCCTCCTTTTCGGGGTTAAAAATGCGCGGCAAGGCGACAAACTGTTCGGCCACTCCATTCTTAAACCGATAAATCGATTGCTTCGGATCGCCAACAATTAAATTTCTGCGTTCATGACCCAATGATTCATGCACAAGCGGCACCATGTTCAACCATTGCAGGCGCGAGGTATCTTGAAATTCATCCAGCAAGAAGTGGTGAAAACGACTACCCAAACGCTCATAGATAAATGGTGCTTCTTCTCCCCTTACCAATTGTGAGATCAGTGTATTAAATTCAGAAATACGGATCAATTGCTTGTCCTTTTTTATCCCATCAATGGAACGTGCCATGTACTGCAACAAAGCCATGTTGTAGAAATTCTTTAGAAAGGCACCCAAGACACCTAGATGCGGCAACGAGGCCTCAAATTGTTGTTGCAATTCAATGCATGAATTTCTCAAGTCCTCCGGGAAGATTCGCCCCTTTGGAGGTTCGACACTACATTGTTTTTCAATAAACGACGTGCTGAAAAGAGCATCAGGAAACGACTTCATTCCAGCTATTTTCCGCAAGGCATTGCCCGTTGTTGATTTGCCAGGCAACTGATCATCGCTCAAGCCCAACTGCACAAAATAATCAGAAACATGCTTCACCCGCGCTAGAAATTCTCTCTCCAAGTTTCGGTATTCATCCCTCAATTCACGTCGCTTAGTGGCTGAAAAATCCATCCCCATCAGCTTGGCAATCAACAATTGATCACGCTCCTTACTCAGTACTTTTCCAAACTCCACCAATTGGTCTCTGAAATTCCATCGCTCTCCTTCGTCCAAGTTGCTCTTCGCGTATTCAAAAACGGTTTCTGTCAACTCCTGGACGCCTTGGTCTCCAAGCTGGTTCAATAAAATATCAACCACTTCTTCAATGACCTCACTTTCATTCAAAATCACCTCAAAATCATTGGGTAAATCCAAGTCTCGGGAAAAAGAACGAATCAAGCGAAGGTTGAATTTATCAATCGTCATGACGAATAAATCCTCATAGCGATGAAGTACATTCTTCAGAACTCTTTTTGCCCTGTTGTGCACCTCGGTAGCGGAAATCCCCATCTCCAGTCCCAATTCTTCCGCATAATCTGAGCTTTTTTTGCCGTAAATTGCCGGATGACTCAATTCGTCCAAGGCCTTTAAAATCCGTGTTTTCATCTCTAAAGATGCCTTGTTGGTAAAGGTCATCGCGATAATCTGTGAAAACTGAAGCACATTGGCCGAATCCGCCAACACCATTTTCATGTATTGTTTTACAAGACTGTAGGTCTTACCACTTCCAGCAGATGCGTTCAGGACAAGTAAAGGGAAAGTTGATTCAGGCATAGAAAAAATTCAAAACAGGATTTAACCGACAATAAAGGTAAAAGTAAAACCTTCTTTACTTACATTTGTTATTACGGAATATGAGAACACTTTTAACATTTGTTTTGGTAGCGCTTACGTTGGTAGCATGCAAAGACAAACCAACTGATCCGGTTCCTCTTGTTGAGAAACTGAAAGTAACGGTTCAACCAACTTTTGGGACCATTGATTTGGAATTGGACTCAACCTACATGAGCCCTCAAGGATACCATATTCAGTTCACAGACTTAAAATTTTACGCTTCTGAAATTGGCAATGGTTCAACCGTATTGTGTCGGACAGCCTTGTTTGATTATAGAACAAGTGGGACCGATTTTTTCAACAAAGAAGGGAAACATGGAGACTACAGCACATTGATTGGGAATGTGGGAATCGGCACGACCTATAATCACGCGGATCCAACGGTGTATGATGTCACTGACCCGCTCAATATCCAAGTCGCAAATGACATGTATTGGACGTGGGGGGCTGGATATATCTTCCTGAAAGTTGAAGCTCGCGTAGATACCATTCCTGACGGCATTGCCAACTACACCCATTTTGTGACTTTCCATGTTGGTAGTGATGCCATTCTTCAACCCTTCCAGTTTTCTGGCTTAACCTGGACAGACTTAGGGTCAGCTCAATACCACTTGCCACTAAAATTAGACATGCTAAAGTTCTTGGACAATGGCACTCAATCCTTTGATTTGACGACAGAATTCACGTCTCACTCCCATGCTGGACAGGAAGCTATTAGTTTAAAAGTAATCCAAAACTTCAAAGACGCCATTGGCCTATATTGATGCGCTATTTTTTATACATATTCATTGCCATTAGCATCTCGATTGTATTTTTTGCTTGTCGAAAAGACAAAGTTGGACATACTCCAACTCCCTACGCGCTGAAGATACCTTCTCATTTTCCAAAAATGAGTATTCCTGAAGACAACCCAATGACTGTCGAAGGTGTTGAACTTGGACGAAAACTGTTTTACGAAGAATTGTTGAGTGGTGACAATACCATGTCGTGTGCCTCATGTCATGCGCCGAATCATGCCTTTTCAGATCCAAATAAATACTCAACAGGGATTGATGGCATTCAAGGCAACCGCAATTCGATGGCCTTGGTGAATTTGGGCTGGCAAGATTTCTTCTTTTGGGATGGTCGCGCGAAGACGCTTGAAGAACAAATTCTAGAGCCAATACCAAACCCCATTGAAATGCATCAGGAATGGAAGGATGCCATTGCAAAATTGAATGCAGATGTCAACTACCGAAACATGTTCTTCCGTGCCTTTGGCGAAGCTGGGGTCGATTCAACGAAAGTAGCCAAGGCGATTGCACAATTCTTACGCACACTCATCTCAGGCTCCTCGAAGTTTGATGTGATGTACAAATACGAGAATGGTCTGCCTTTATCAGCAGCCGAACAAGCAAATCTTACTGCCATCTCTCCGGATGAATGGGGTGGATACGATTTATTTAAAAGTTTAAATGGTGCAGATTGTTTCCATTGCCACAATGGCCCACTGATG
>CALPWQ020000096.1 GCA_943327315.2 Chitinophaga pinensis | reverse complement strand
ACTAATGACTGGTTGCTAATGACTAGTTACCAATGATTAATGACTAATTATCAAAAATTCGCAACTCGTAATTCGTGGCTTCGAGTGCCTCAGCCACCAAACTCGTAACTCGTAATTCGTAATTCGTAATTCGTAATTCGTGGCTTCGAGTGCCTCAGCCACCAAACTCGTAACTCGTAATTCGTAATTAGTAATTAACACCTACTGCCTAGAAAGCTTCCCTGCTTTCCAGTCCTGAATAAGTTTTGCCCAGGAATATGGATTCAATAGATTATTAACAGGCAATTGGCCGTTGGTATACAACTTCGTATTGCGTTGATTCATGGCATAACCATAAGCCAAAGAAGCATCATTCTCGAGTCGCGCAGCAACAAAAGCTAGGCTTTCACCAGACAATTCACGTTGTGCACGACGAATGGCATCATCATACGGCTCCATTTCCACAAAAGCGCGCGCAAAATCCTCGCGTGAAGGCCATGGATACACAGTCACCGCAGGTAAATTCAAGGTGTCGAGCTGCAACATGTGAATGATGGAATACCGATTATCGCTCAACGTGTCGGGAACAATGTAGGTCGAGGTTTTATATCCGTAGTACGAAAAAAGCAAAGTATCGCCTGGAAAAGAGACCATAGAGAAAAAACCATAGTAGTCTGAGATCACACCACGTCGTTCTGATCGGTCAAATACAGTGGTGTAAGGCATTGGCTCCAAATTCTCTTCCGAAATTACAACACCCGAAAGTTGAATCAAGTGAGATGTATCTCGCTGCCCAAAAGAACTCGAGTGAAAGAGAACGGCAAAAAGAAAAAAGAGAACTATTCGAACCATGTCATGTCTTTGTGCAAGAGTACTCAATTCGAGCGAAGAAGCCAAGATTTTTTGAAAAAATTAACACATACTGAAGATGCTTTTTTATATGGGGTTTTGTTCTGACGAAAGTCGCACGAAACAAGAAAAAAAGTATTACTTTTGCAAGAATTTATTAAGAAAATAGATTCCAGATGTCACTGACCAACATCAATCAAATAAAAGAAGGACTTACCTACGACGATGTACTGTTAGTCCCCGCCTTTTCGGAAGTTTTGCCAAGGGATGTAAAATTGCGCAGTAAACTTACCCGTAACATTGAGGTATATACCCCTATCATATCCGCAGCAATGGATACCGTAACAGAGTCGGGATTGGCAATTGCCATGGCCCAGCAAGGTGGCATTGGTGTTATTCACAAGAACATGACCATAGCCGAACAAGCACTGGAAGTTCGAAAAGTGAAACGCTCAGAGAGTGGAATGATTCTCGATCCAGTGACTTTATTGGAAGGTGCACTCGTCAAAGATGCGCTTCAACTGATGAAAGAAAATGGCATTGGCGGAATTCCTGTGGTCGATGAAAACAAAATTCTAAAAGGCATTGTGACCAACCGCGACTTGCGCTTTGAAAAAGATTTGAATCGTCCAATCATTGAAGTAATGACTTCAAATAAAGTGATTACCACACATGATGGAACGGATTTATCCAAGGCAGAAGAAATTCTCCAAGAAAAAAAGATTGAAAAACTTCCTGTAGTCGATTCGTCAAACAAACTCATAGGGTTGATTACGTACCGGGACATTATAAAAGTCAAAACACATCCTGATTCCTGCAAAGATTCATTTGGACGTTTGCGTGTAGCAGCTGCTGTAGGCGTAACAAACGACACTCTTGAGCGCGTAAAAGCATTGGTCGATGCTGGAGTTGATGCGATCGTGATTGATACAGCGCACGGGCATTCGCTTGGGGTTGTTGAAAAATTAAAAGAAGTAAAAAAGGCATATCCAAATTTGGAAATCATTGTTGGGAACATCGCCACGGCCGAAGCAGCACTTTACCTTGTGGAAGCGGGTGCTGATGCCGTTAAGGTCGGAATTGGACCTGGCTCCATTTGTACCACTCGGATCATTGCTGGTGTTGGAGTTCCTCAGTTGACCGCCGTAAATGATGTGGCTCAGGCCCTAGAAGGTACCGGAGTTCCCGTTATTGCTGATGGTGGAATTCGATACACTGGCGATATTGTAAAAGCCATTGCGGCTGGTGCTGACACCGTGATGGTTGGTTCAATGTTTGCCGGAGTTGAAGAGTCGCCCGGTGAAACCATCATTTACGAAGGACGAAAATTCAAAGCTTACCGCGGTATGGGCTCTGTAGAGGCCATGCAAAAAGGATCTAAAGACCGCTATTTCCAAGATGCAGAAGATGACATCAAAAAATTGGTTCCAGAAGGAATATCTGGTCGTGTGCCCTTCAGAGGAAAATTGAACGAAGTCATGTACCAGATCATTGGTGGGCTTCGCGCAGGCATGGGGTATTGCGGAGCGCCTGATATCAATCACTTGAAAGGATCGAAATTCATACGCATTACCTCCGCCGGCATGCGCGAATCACACCCGCACGATGTCACTATTTCTCGTGAGGCACCAAACTATAGCATTAAATAAAAGGTTAAAAAAAACGATTCAATCGCATAGACGACTAAATTCGAAACTGTTGAAAAAAATAAACCAAACTATGAAAAAACACCTTTTGATCATCGCTGCTCTATGTATGAGCATTTCGACTTTCGCACAGGAAGATCCAATCCTGATGAAAATTGACGGACACCCGGTGACGAAGTCAGAATTCTTGCAGATTTATTTGAAAAACAACCCCAATCCGAAGTTTGATAAAGCATCCATCGATGAATACATGGAGCTTTTCAAGAAATTCAAATTGAAGGTTGCGGAGGCAGAAGAGTTGGGTTACGACACCATTCCGAAGTTGAAGAAGGAATTGGATGGCTACAGAAAGCAACTTTCCCTGCCCTATTTGATTGATTCAGCGAAAAACGAAGCACTTGTTCGAGAAGCATACGACAGAACTCGCACTGAAATACGTGCATCACACATTCTAATCACCTGTGCAAGCAACGCCTCACCTTCTGACACACTTGCAGCTTATAATCGCATCATGGGCTTAAAAAAGCGCATTGAGAAAGGTGAAAGTTTTGCCTCTGTTGCGCGTGGAAAAAGTGGTTCAGAAGACCCCTCTGCTGTGAACAACGGGGGAGATCTTGGTTATTTTACAGCTTTTCAAATGGTGTATCCGTTTGAGGATATGGCTTACAACACACCTGTTGGTAGCATTTCCGAACCTTTCCGCACACGCTATGGATATCACATCGTGAATGTCACTGATAAACGTCCGGCCCGCGGAACAATGAAAACAGCCCACATCATGGTAGCCGTTGGGAAATCCGCAGCTGAAGAAGATGTGGTGAATGCCGAAAAGAAAATCAATGAAATCTATGCAAAGCTTCAAAAAGGTGAAAAATTTGAAGACCTTGTAAAAAGCTACTCAGACGATCCGAGTTCAGCAGAGAAAAATGGTGAATTGCCCCCTTTTGGAACAGGAACAACTACGCGAATGGTTACGGCCTTTGAAGATGCAGCGTTTTCCTTGAAAAACAGCGGCGATTATTCCTTACCTGTTCGCACAGATTATGGCTTTCATATCATTAAACGTGTGGAATGGACCGATGTGAAATCGTTCGATGCGATGAAAAAAGAATTACAATCTAAGGTGAATAAAGACGAGCGCTCAAAACGCACACAAGATTCCTTTGTACTGAAGTTGAAGGCGTCGTATGGCTATTCCAATAAAAGTGCAAAAGGCTTGAAATGGTTTACTGCCAATCTTGACACCACTTACTACCTAGGGAAATGGAATGCAAGCGGGTTAAAATCAAACAAAACCCTTTTTACAATCGATAAACAATCGTTTACTCAGCAACAGTTTGCTAGATATCTTGAATCAAACTACCGTGGTATCCGTAAAGATGTCAATGAGGTCATTGTTGCCATGCAGTTTAAAGCGTGGGAAAAAGAAGCCATTATTGGATACGAGGAGTCTAAGTTGGCGGACAAATACCCGGCATATAAAGCGTTGATCACAGAATACCATGATGGTATTTTATTGTACGAAATCATGACCGATAAAGTTTGGAACAAAGCCATGAAAGATACCGTTGGTTTGCGTGCTTATTTTGACAACAACCGCTCAAAATACATGTGGAGTGATCGCGTAGATGCTGTAGTTTATGAATGTGCTGACCTCAAAATAGCTGACCAAGTTTACAAAATGATTTTGAACGACACCATCAATTCAAAACACGTGTTGGAAGTCATCAATAAAGACAGTGAATTGAATCTTCGCGTTCGAACAAATAAGTTTGATGTCACACAAACAAACTTCTTGAAAGGACAATCCTTAGTGATTGGGGCCAATAAAGTTTACGAGTTGGATGGCAAGTTCTATGTGATCAAGGTTAACAAAAACTTACCTGCAGGGAACAAAGAGTTTTCTGAAGCGAAAGGGTCTGTGACATCTGATTATCAAACATTCCTTGAGCAGCAATGGATTCAGGAGTTGATGAAGAAGCACCAAATCGAAATCAATCAACAGGTACTTTACGCTGTTGGTCAATAAAATCAAATATCACTCTAAACGGGCTGGCGTAATCGTCGGCCTGTTTTTTTTATCGTTGCTCCCATCGTGCGGCACGGACGAGAAAATTGTGGCCACTGTGGACGATCACGAATTGACCGAATCGGAAGCGCGTATCCTCATGGAACATCTTGGCTATGATTATAGCAACAAAGCCGATCGGGTGCACTTCTTAAACAATTGGTGTGAATTGGAAGCCATGCGTATCGAATTGGAGAAAAAAGCTCCTGAATTGTCCGAAATCGCGCGCTTAAAAGCAGATATGTACATGGGAGAATTGTCCCGCTACTATTTCATTGATCAATTGGTCCGAAAACAAACCGATACAAGCATCACGCCTACAGAAATTAACATGTATTATCAACATCATCTAAGTGAGTTTAAATTGCAGGACTACTTAGTTAAAGCCTTGTATATTAAAATCCCAAAAGGGGCAAAACCCGAAGAAGGACTCAAAGAACACTTCGTGTTAAAAAATGATAAAGACCTCGAAAAAGTAAATTCTTATAGTAAACTTTACGCGGAAGATTTTTATTTCGACGACGAGGAGTGGATTTATTTCACCGAATTGACAAAGAACATCCCCTTGGGTAAATTAAATCGTGATAACTTGGTACTCAATCGCACAAAAACCTATTTTTCCGATGATCAATACACCTATTTCATCAATATTATCGATTACACACTTAAAGATACACCTCCACCTTTGGATTTTGTAAAGGCGCAAATCAAAGAACTCATTCTAACGGAAAGAATGAACGAACTTCGAGAAAAAAAAGAAAATCAACTTATACAACAGGTAAAAAAAAATCATGAGATCAACATTCATCCTTAGTATTTTAACGGTATTTTATCTTGCATTTAATGCGTCATCACAACCTGAAATTGTGGACAAAATCGCAGCACAGGTCGGTGACAACATTATTCTGCTTTCAGATTTACAGTCTCAGAAAGTTCAAATGCTTCAAGGTGGAATTGAAATCACGAAAGAAACCGATTGTCAAATTTTGGAAGAATTGATGTATCAAGAATTATTGATTAATCAGGCCAAATTGGACAGCATAGAAATTTCTGATCAGCAAGTTGATGCTGAGATGGAAAACCGATTGAGAATCATTGAAGAGAAGTTTGGAAGTCGCGAAAAGATGGAAGAATTTTACGGAAAAACAGCGTCACAAATCAAAGAAGAATTCAGGGAAATCATTAAAGATCGACTGTTGGCAGATGAAATGGAACGACAAATCACCTCTACAATATCTGTAACACCCAAAGAAGTTCAAGACTTTTACGCAATGATCCCTGCAGATTCCATTCCACTCATTAACTCACTGCTGAGTTTCCAGCAAATCGTTGTTTTCCCTCAAATCACCAAGGAAGATAAACGAATGGCATATGAGAAATTGGCCGAGATTCGGAAAGTTGTTTTAGGTGGGAAGAGTTTTGACACCCAAGCACGCATCCATTCCATGGACCCAGGAAGTGCACCCCAAGGCGGTAAAATTGAAGCATCCCGCGGTATGATGGTCCCACAATTTGAATCTGCAGTATTTTCCTTGGAACCAGGTGAAATATCGGATATTTTCGAATCCGAATACGGCTACCACATCGTCAAACTCAATAGCCGAAAGGGTGATGACTACATTTGTCAGCATATCTTGATTATCGCTGAATTTAGTGGACGAGAACTCGAAATTGCTTCTTTGAAGATGGATTCATGTTACCAATTGTTGAAACGCAATGAAATTACTTGGGAACAGGCGGTAGTTCGCTTCTCAAATGATGAAAGAACGAAGCAAAACCAAGGAATCATTACCAATCCAATTACAGGGGAGCAAACGTGGGACATGGAGGATTTGAGTCAAGTCGATCAGCAAATTTTCCTGATCACAGATGCCATGGAGAAAGGCGACCTTTCACAACCCAACCTGTATTACGATATTTTTGACCGCAAACAAGGAATTCGAGTGGTGCGTTTAATGGATCGCACACAGCCGCACCGCGCCAATTTAACAGATGATTACGCGTTGATTAAGCGTGCCACTGAAAATGACAAGAAGCAAAAAACAGTAAACAACTGGGTAAAACAAAAGATTGGAAATGCATACATCCGCATTGATGAATCCTTTGTAAATTGCATCTTCAGAAATAACTGGTCAAACAATTAGTTTCTAATTTAGTAGACGAATAATTAAAACAACATGTCAGACAAAGCGGCAATAGATCAACTGGTAGCGCATTACGCAGAATTGAAAAATGAAATCCATAAAGTCATCGTTGGCCAGGATGACGTTGTAGATCAAGTACTCATCTCCATATTTTCACGGGGACATTGTTTACTCGTTGGCGTTCCTGGTCTAGCAAAAACCTTATTGGTAAATACCATTGCGCAAACTTTAGGTTTGAGTTTCAACCGCATTCAGTTTACACCAGACCTTATGCCATCGGATATTATTGGGTCTGAAATTCTGGATGAGTCACGCAATTTTAAATTCATCAAAGGGCCATTGTTTTCGAACATTATCCTTGCCGATGAGATCAATAGAACACCGCCTAAAACACAATCAGCCTTGCTTGAAGCCATGCAAGAGCGCTCGGTTACAGCTGCGGGAACAAACTATTCACTCCCGTCACCCTTCTTCGTTTTAGCCACACAAAACCCCATCGAACAAGAAGGTACCTATCCCCTGCCAGAGGCACAATTGGACCGTTTTATGTTCAACATCTGGGTCGATTACCCGAGCTATACCGAAGAATTGGCCATTGTCAAGTCAACGACATCTGACAACCGAGTTCAGTTGAATCATGTGTTGAGTGGTGAGCAAATCCTCAACTACCAAGAATTAATTCGCCGCATTCCTGTGGCAGACAATGTGTTGGAGTATGCCGTTAAACTCGTGGGTAAAACAAGATTCAGCTCAGATTTAGCCCCGCAAATCACCAAAGATTTTATTTCATGGGGTGCTGGTCCTCGCGCATCACAAAACTTGATTGTAGGCGCCAAATGTCGGGCGGCACTAAACGGTCGTTATTCACCGGATATTGATGACGTTAAAGCCGTAGCTAAACCAATCTTACGTCACCGTTTGGTCCGCAACTACCGCGCTGAAGCAGAAGGATATTCGATGGATAAAATCATAGAAAGCCTGTTGTAACGCCATGGGTTTTGTCATCGTCAAACGTTTTGACAATTCAATTGATGCACACTTGTTTCGTATTTCACTTGAAGCCGAAGGAATAGATTGTTTTCTTTTTGATGAAGAAATCGTTTCGTTAAACCCTCTTTATTCCAACGCCGTAGGTGGCATTAAAGCAAAGGTTCGAGATGAAGATGTGGAACGTACGCGAACCTTTCTTAAAACGATTGAAATGCAGCAGAAACCACTATGTACTGCCTGTGGTTCTAGCGATACCTACCTCGATTACACTTCGAAAAAAGCACTTCCGCATTGGATTGCCTCTTTATTTAGTCTGTTGACAGTGACTTACCCCATTACCGGAAAAATGGTCAATACCTGCAAGGCTTGTGGGAAGCGGTTTAGGTCTTAAAGACAATAGACTGAGAAGACAATTGACAAAGGACAAGAGACAATGGACAAAGGACAAGAGACAAGAGACAAGAGAGAAAGGATAAAATTTCTTGACTCACTTTGATTTCTTTTTCGTTGGGACTATCGAAATCTATGCTCCATATAGAGCGCGCTGTTGATTATTCTAATTCTTTTTTTTGATTCATACACAATTATTCATTTGTTAATACAACTTTTTTGCAATAGCTTTATCTTCCTGAAAAATCAATTTCAATTATGAAAAAAGTAATCTATCTCTCAGCATTTGCTGTATTGCTTGCACTAACATCATGCAATGTCTTAAGGAGCTATTCCACAGAAGGCTTCACGAACGAAAACAATGTTGTGTATTACAATGGAGTGGCCATGGCGAAACTCGCTGGAATTGAATTTGCATTAGACGACAACAAGTTCGTGAAAGAGATGACTTTCGAATTGATTGATGGGTCAAACAACAACAAAATTCACAACTTGATTGCTTATTTGCATAGCGTACACAAGGATTATGAGATTGAAATCGAAATTCCATTTGACAAAATGGAAGGATTTAAGTAATCAATGTTGACGTACGTGGCCTTGTTTTCCTTCGGGGATATCAAATAAGAATGTATATAGCCCAATGAAATGGGAATTCTTAAAACCTCTGCTCGAATAAAGTGGTTTTGGAATATAAACGCGCTGCTTTGTGCCCAAGCCCTTGGCGGCAGTTTGTGGAGCGACGCCGTCTTGGATACATGGCGCATCTTCCTCTCCTTTATTGAAGTTGGCACCAAATTGCCAAACCTCTGGCCATTCTTTCAAAATCACCTTGCCTGCACCCGCATTTTCTGGAGCGATGATATAGAAACCTCCAAAATTAATTTTACCTCTAAGCTCTTCAATCATTCCCAAGGAATAGGCATAGCCCATGCTGTGCGCAACGATAAACAGCGTGTCATTTTTTGATTTGTTTGGTACTTCATTCAAGAGTTGAAACAAGTTTCGTCCTGCGATTCTTCCATTTTCCATGCGCGTTTGAAATCCACTTTTATTCGAGCGTTTTCGGAGCAAGTCTATGGTGTAATCCGATTGAAATAAACTCAACCATTTTGCCGTTGATGATGAATGGTAGCAGATGTGCTTGTGTTCATTGCTGCATCTTGAGGGAAATGCGGCAATTAGCCTTATGAAATTTTTTATATTTCGATGATTCGAAGTAGAAATGGAAAAATTACCGTCGGCATAATAACTTTCAGATGGATTAATCCTTTCACGAAACTTGGTGTCAAAATCTTTATAGTACCAATAACGAAAACGATCAAATGAATAAATCAGGTTGGTAGAGCTTGGCAGTTCAAGTCCATTATTTTCCAGATCCCATGCCTGATCTTTGAAGCTACTTGCTGTCGAGGAAGACCTGTACCCATTTACAAATAATAAAATACGTTTGGCAGGATCTTGTACCTTGAGCAAGGCCGTTATTTCATTCCCTCTATGGTTATACACCACCTGTCGAATGGTTTTCCCGTTTTGGTTTTTAAATGAAAATACCATGTATTGACTTGCCGATTTCCTTGAATATTTTTGCCCTTCAACCACCAAATGATCACTATCATGGTGAAACCTGCACTGCAGCAACTGCTCATTTTTAAAGGTCACATGAAAGTACAAAACAGGTTTTCTTTTCGACTTGACCCATTGGTTCTTCTTATGCACCATGACTTCCGAACAAATTTCATCTTCAACACGTCCCTGCATTTTTTTATTTTGCTTCACTTCCCGAATGGCTTGAAACTCACTCATGCCTTTCAGTTCTTTGATCGGACCTGATTTTACCACAAATTGATCGTATCCTTTTTGGATGAAATAAAAACCTGCAAAAAGTACAGCAAAACCCAACGCCAATCCAAACAATCTGACAAGTACTTTCAGAAAAAATCGCCGTTGAAACGTTGAATCAATGGCTTTGTCCAATCTCTTTTTTAACAAGACAGCCAATGAAATCCCAAAAACAACAAGAATCATGTGCCAAGCACATACATTTTGATTCCAAAGTGTAAATCTGGTTTCATACAAGAAGTCATCTATATTCAAATGATAGGATTGATAATTCCTTTTGAACGGATGGCGAATTGATGACATTAAATCATTGTCCCACAAGCGAATATTACCCTTATCGTCCTCTTCCCAAAAGTAATAAGCGACACGGCCATTGTCAACCGATACTTGCTCATAATCGTCATAATGGCTAAATGCTTGAGAAGAGGAGCTCATGAGATCCCATTGATGAGCAGTCAATACCAACCCTCCTTGATCATCGAATAAATTGGCTGTAGAATTTCGAATAGGTCCCTTGTTCTTCCAAGTAGCATCCAACTGACCGATACCTAAACCAAGCAAGCGCGAAAAAGATCGATAAAATGAAGAATCATTCGGCTGACCTACAATAAAGCCAAGTGACTTGCCTCGAACCACGTACTCCTGGATGGCTGAATTTTTAAATCCAGGCAGGAGAAAAACATAATGGGCATTTCTAGTGTACTCGGGAAACTGATTAAAATAGGCATCCCTCAATTCCTGCATCTGACTCGTGTATTGCTTATACTCCAAGGTCGGCGAATTGAATTCAGAAATGGCGTTGAACGTGCTCGCATCAAAACGAGAATCTACCGAGACATGAAAACGTATGCGTGTTGGTGAATAAATTTGATTGATGAATTGACTTAGCTCAAGTGTATCCAATGAAGCAGGAATAATCGGAACGATAATGACATTTTCTATTCGCTCTGGATAAATTCTAATGGCTAGTTTTCCAATGAGTACCTCACCATTGTAAATCACTTCAAGTGTATAATTCTCTTTTCGTGGAGGAAGAGTAAGATTAAATTGCTTTCCAGAAATCTCTTGAACTTTCAAATTTCCCTTCGCAATTCCTTCGATTCTAAATTCAATAAGTCTAGTTTTCAAACGCTTATTGAGAACAGATACCGTAACTATTGACTCTTTATTTGAGGGAACCGAATAAACAGGAACAATCGCGTTTGAACCGTTCATATTCCTAAAGGACTGGTAATACCCATTCCATTCACGAATTTCGCCAGCATCGAAAGACAATTTAATCTCTTCCTTTACACTAAAAACAAGGTTTGAATTTCCCGTATTTTGTGTGATTCCCAGTAAAGGAATTAGTAAAAAAGCTTGAAAAAGAAGTAAATAGATTATTTTGACTTGGCGCATACACAAATATACGAGGAAGATACCATGCTATTTTCGAAGAATGACAAAAAGTTCTGTTCCAGCTCTGGCTGGCAATGAATTGTAGCATTCCTCCATCTGAATTTTAGAAAAATAAGGCGAAAAAATTGTTCGATATCCCTCCTTATTCCCACCAAAAGGTGGACCTGAGTCGAAGGTGCGATTAAATAGTAATCCGCTAAGAATTCCTCCTTCCTTCAGCAATTCTGCACATTTCTGTGCGTAGTCATTTCGCGAGTTTGGGTCCAAGGCACAAAATAATGTTTGCTCTAAGATGAGATCAAACTGACCCATAAAATCAAAAAAATCACCCACATGCAGTTGATATTCAGGAAACTGTGGACATCTATTTTTCAATTCCACCAAGGGCTCCGCAACGAAGTCAATGACATGAACATTCGTAAACCCCTGACGAAAAAGATACTCTGCTTCATAGGCTCTGCCCGCCCCCGGAATCAAGATCCGAATTTCCTTATTGCGCAACTGATCAATAAAGGCTTTTAATGGCGGAGAAACGGCACCAAGGTCCCAACCCGTTTCATTGGATTGGTAGCGATTGCTCCAGTATGCTGCGTCTAAAATCGAATTGTCAGTCATAAAAAAATCCCGAGTAAAATTCTCGGGATCCAATTTAGTAAGAAGTGATTAATCAATCACTACTTTTTGTATTGTCTTTTTTATACCATTGTTAAATGACATGAAATAAGCTCCTTTCGAAAGACCTGATAAATCAATCATTTGCTCACCGTTCCCCGTCAAATCAGCTGAAAATACTGTCAAGCCATTTACCGAAGAAACTTCAATCTTGCAATCCGAATTGATTGTTGCGAACAATTTTCCAGATGTTGGATTTGGGTAAACGTTGTCAACAAGTTGATTTAAATCATCAACACCCGCAGAAGATCGCACATCGAATGCAATTGTACCTGGAGAAACACCTGCTTCAAAGCTTGAAACAATGGTATTTGAAGCATCATAGATGCGTACGGTTCCAAATGAAAAGAAGTCCGT
>CALPWQ020000095.1 GCA_943327315.2 Chitinophaga pinensis | reverse complement strand
TACCAGCGCTGTCCACCCTGCACTCAGTTTACAAGGTCCTCTTCATGAAGGTCGTAATGCGAGTAGGAATTCACATTCAGGTTACTAGGGCTTCCATCGGGAGATTCCATTTGAATGCGCAGTGCCGGTTCACTCGCATTTATATTGATATAGTAATATGAACTTTCCGTGTATAGGTTTCTGTATTGTTCAAATTCCGCCGTTCCGTTGGCATACCAGCGATGCGGTCCCCACCCATAAAAAAGAAGATAATCCCCGGCATCAAAAGACCCATCGCTTTCACCCGAAACATAAATGGCATTCTTTGCCAAATCATCCGTGCGTGGCGCAGAATTCAATTCAGGCAATCGGCCATCGCCGTTTCCATAAATATGGATGTGCTGAGGATTGAGTCCAGCCGTTTGAATGCCACACGACTGCAGAAATGCCTGATCTATTTTGAAAATTCCATCTTTAGAAACTTTAATTTTATACCACTCCCCCGTTCCTTGACGCAAAACAGAATTGGTCGCGAAAGATTTTTCCTTTAAAGGCGCGGCCATTGGTTGTATTTCAAGGTTTACTTTAGAAATTCGTTTGACAACACCATTTCGTCGAACATAAGGATTTAATGACAAAACTAAGAACTGTTCGTTTCGAGCACTTGTGACTTTCAGTTGATAGGAAACCGAATCGGGAACAAGACAATTGACAGCATTTAAATAGTTTAGGTCTTCATTGGATGCAAGATCTTCTTCGAGCACATTCAATAAAAGTTTCGCGTTGGTATATTTAACCCGCTTCATGTGTGTAAATGAGATACATCCACGCTCAGCGTTATGTCCTGTAATTTGAGGTTCAAATAGTTGAATGCCATTTATCTCAATTTGAGAAGAAGTTTGCCAATCAATTGTTAAATCAATACTTTCCTGAGCAAAAAGTGACGGGGATTGGAAGAATGCCATACACAAGATGATTCGTGCGGTAGGAAGTGAAAATAAAAAACTCAGCATTCTATACATTGACCAAAGGTATCATTTCGAGAGACAAAAAAACGCACCTTTTGTTCAATTATTTTAAGCGAATTAAAATATTTGTAACCTTCAAATTAAAATTAGCGTTATCTTTGGTCAGATTTCGCCGAAAATTAACCTACAATAATGAAAGGACTTAAACGAGCGTTTACCACTGTTGCGTTGTGCATGATTGGAATAAACTCCAATGCGCAAGACCCTACGTTTACTCAGTTTTACGCCAATCCCTTATACTTGAATCCTGCCTTAGCAGGTTCTCATGGCTGTTCACGTTTTGCGTCGAACTACCGAAATGAATGGCCTAAATTAACAGGCAATTACACGACGTATAGCGCATCTTGGGATAGCTATTTTAAAAACATTTCTGGAGGAATTGGTATTTTGGCGACACATGACCAGCAAGGTCAGGGAACAATTAACACGTCCATGCTTGGGTTGATTTATTCGTACCACGTGCAATTGGGTCGTAAATGGAAATTGCAGTTTGGCGCACGTGCATCGTGGTATCAAAAATATTTGGATTGGGATAAACTAACCTTTGGGGATATGATTGATCCGCGCAGAGGTTTTATCTATTCCACAGGAGATGTTCCAAGAGGAGGTTCACGTGGATTTTTTGATGCTTCAGCTGGGGCAGTACTTTTCAATAAGTACTTCTTTGCTGGGGCCGCAGTGCATCATTTGAATACGCCAAATGAATCGATGATTGTTGGTGAATCCAAAATGCCGATGCGTATAACAGGTCACATGGGTGCTGAAATACAGTTGGGACGAAAATCAAAATATTCAAACGGTACTTCCATTATGCCTAATGTCATTTACCAGTACCAAAACGGATTCATGGAATTAAGTGTTGGTACGTATGTGAAATATGGCCCATTAAACATTGGTGTGTGGTATAGAAATAGAGATGCATTTATTTTAACTGCTGGAATCAACACGGGTAAATTTAAATTAGGATACAGTTATGATGTTACTGTATCTAAGTTAAACAATGGTGTTTCAGGCGGTTCACATGAAATTTCACTGGGAATAAATTTAAATTGCAAACAACGGCCAACTACCTTTAAATTGGTATCTTGTCCGTCGTTTTAACAAAAGAATGTAACTTTTTTCGTGCCATACGTTTAAGGCCAATACAATTTGCAAGTAAAATGAAAAATCAAATCAACATGAAATTGCTGAAATTTTCGTTTGTCGTACTCTCAGGAATCATTCTAGCTTCTTGTCAGCGCGAGTCTTCTTCAGCCACGGGTTGGGAATACAACAATCCCAAAGTAGGAGGATTCCAAAAAGTTCCATTTATCGATCAAGAGACTGGTCCAGGCCTATTGCTTGTAGAGGGTGGAACATTTACGATGGGTCGTACTGAAAATGATGTGATGTACGATTGGAACAACCGCGCTACTCGCGTAACCGTTTCTTCTTTCTACATGGATCAAACTGAGGTAACAAACTTCCAATGGTTGGAGTATTTGTACTGGATTTCCCGTGCATATGAATCATATCCTATGGTGTATAAAAACGCACTTCCAGATACCTTGTGTTGGAGATCTCCATTGGCTTTCAATGAAAAGTACGTAGACTATTACTTGCGTCACCCTGCATACCGCGATTACCCTGTTGTTGGAATCTCTTGGTTGCAAGCCAACGATTTCTGTAAATGGAGAACAGATCGTGTAAATGAGTACATCTTAGTCCGTGAAGGAATCCTTGATTGGAACGTAGAACAAAAAGACGATGCAACATTCAATACTGACGCTTACTATGCAGGGCAGTATGAAGAAGGTGTCGCGCGAAATGTTGAGGACTTAAATCCATCGAACATTGAAGGGAAGAATTTAGGCAGTCGTATTTTACGCATGGAAGACGGGATTCTTCTTCCTCGTTACCGCCTGCCAACAGAAGCTGAATGGGAATTTGCTGCATCAGGTCTTATCGGGAACTTACAAGAAGGTGAAGAAAATATCTCTGACAGAAGAGTTTATCCTTGGACGGGGCACTGGGTGCGTAATGACGATGAACAGTTTCAAGGAGATATTCGTGCAAACTTCGTACGTGGTCGTGGAGACTACATGGGGGTTGCGGGTAGCTTGAATGATGGTGCTGATGTAACTGCCCCTGTTGAATCTTACTGGCCAAATGACTACGGTCTTTACAACATGGCTGGAAATGTATCTGAATGGGTTATGGATGTTTATCGCCCACTTTCATCAGAAGATTTCGATGAGTTCCGACCGTTCAGAGGGAATGTATTCAAAACAAAATTATTGAATAACGAGGGCTCAATTGAACTCAAAAACGAACAAGTACAATACGACGTTCATGGAATGAAAGAATACGTCAATGAATTTGAACGTATCCGTTTCCAAAGAATTTCTGCTGAGAAACATGATCCGAAAGACACAAGTATCTCAGTTGGATTGTCCTCAAATATTTCATCGCGTAACCCTACTCGCCGTGGATATTCACCTGACCCTTTCTACATGTCAAGTGGTAAAAAGAAAGATACAGTTGAATTGACATTGTTGGCTTCGATCAACAATGTAATCGACAGAGCCATTGATTTGAAAAACTTAAAATACGACAACGAAGCTTCTGCATTGATTCAGGAAGAAATTTTTGAAGGGATTTTCGCTGATGCCATTCGTGGTGAAGATGTAGGTGCTGAATATGCATTCGAAATTATTTCCATGTTGCGTGATGGATTCAACGATTACATCATCGATACTCCCGGTAAATTAAAATACCGCAATGTAACTGAAGAAGAAAACATTGGCCGATTGAATTACCGCAAAGATGACTACAGCGATTACCTTGATGGCGATGTTGAAAATTCAGTGTATTTCGATAGCGATGACTACAAGAACGGAGTTAATCAAGCCCAAAGAGATCCAAATTTAGCCATGTACCAAAGTGAACACGAACAGTTTGGATTGGATGGAACACCGTTGAAACCAGAAGGACGTCCATCTTGGCCTACAACATTGATCTCTGATAAATCTCGTGTGTACAAAGGTGGTTCATGGAGAGATCGTGCTTACTGGTTGGCTACTGGAAACCGTCGCTTCCTAGATGAAGATAAATCAACATGTACCATAGGATTCAGGTGCGCAATGGATCGCATCGGAAGTCCAACGGGAATGAATTACGACAGTAAAAAGAAGAAAAAAGGATAAGCTCAATACGAAAAGCCCGTTGAAAAGCGGGCTTTTTTTATGCCTCATTATTTATGGAAAATCTATTCGATTTATTTGAACAGACATCCGGTGTTTCTATCGACACCCGAAAGATTGAATTGAACTGTCTCTTTATCTGTCTAAAAGGAGAAAATTTCGATGGCAATCAGTTTGCAGAGGATGCTCTAATGAAAGGTGCAAAATATGTGATTTCTGACAGCCCCATCCATGCCAACAAGGACAAGATCTTCGTTGTAGAAGACTCCCTTTCTTTTCTGCAGCAACTTGCGCGACATCACCGTCGGAAAATGCATGCTAAAGTGATTGGAATTACGGGAAGTAATGGAAAAACGAGCAGCAAAGAACTCATTAACTGCGTGCTTTCACAAGGATTTGATGTACTCGCCACAGAGGGCAACTTGAACAACCACATCGGCGTGCCACTTACCCTACTTCGTTTAAAGAAGCACCATCAGATCGCGATCATCGAAATGGGCGCAAATAAGTTCAAAGACATCGAAGAATTGTGTGCGATTGCAGAACCAAATTATGGAATCATCACAAACATCGGAAAGGCGCACTTGGAAGGATTTATAAATTTCGAAGGTGTTTTGAAAACAAAAACCGAACTCTATCATGCCGTTTCCTCTGTGGGTGGAACCATCATTTACAATGACGATGACGTGGTATTGAAAAATCACTTGCCACAGAATGTGACGCTTTACTCCTATGGCGTTTCAGAATCTGCCTCAATCCAGGGCAATTTAATCGGACTCAATCCTTATGTTCAATTTTCTTGGAAATCCGGAGTGTACTCGAGTGGCACCGTGAGCACCCACATGATCGGCACTTACAATTTTTACAATTTTCTTGCTGCAATCTCCTTCGGAAAAATCTTTGGATTACCTGAAGATATGATCAATACAGCTATAGAGTCATACATCCCAGAGAACAACCGCTCTCAGGTGATGAGAACAGCAAAAAACACGCTTATTCTGGATTGCTACAATGCCAATCCTACAAGCATGAAATCAGCATTGGAAAGTTTCGCCTTAATCGACTCACCAAACAAGTTCTTTATCATTGGCGATATGCTTGAGTTAGGTGCAGAAAGTTTACATGAACACCGCATCATTCTTGAATTGGCTGAGCAACTAAATCTTCGAGGCATCACGGTTGGACCAATTTTCAAGTCACTCAACTCCTCCATCCTTCTGAATCAATTCGCAACGACACCGGAAGCGGCTGGTTTCTTGATTCAAGAACCGCAAAACGGCGCCATGATTCTCCTTAAAGGTTCACGCGGAATTGGTTTGGAGAAGTTGGCAAATTCATTGTAAAAGAAAAGGGAGACCATTGCCTCCCTTCCATATATTTTGTCTTCCGAAATTACACATCCAATACGGCGCGAGAAATAACAATTTTCTGCACTTCTGATGTTCCTTCGTAAATCTGAGTAATCTTCGCGTCACGCATCAAACGTTCCACATGGTATTCTTTCACATAACCATATCCACCGTGGATTTGTACAGCTTCAGTTGTTTGTTCCATCGCAACTTTTGACGCATACAATTTCGCCATTGCACTTGATGTTCCATAATCTCTACCGGCATCCTTGTCTGCAGCTGAACGATACACCAACAAACGAGCGGCTTCAACTTCTGTCGCCATGTCTGCAATTTTGAATGCAATCGCTTGGTGCTTATAGATTTCTTTTCCAAACGCTTTGCGCTCTTTCGAGTAAGCCACAGACAATTCCAATCCACCAGCAGCAATTCCAAGCGCTTGGGCAGCAATACCAATTCGGCCACCTGCAAGCACCTTCATCGCGAATTTAAATCCAAATCCATCTTCACCAATGCGGTTTTCCTTTGGCACTTTTACGTCGTTGAACAACAAGGTATGTGTATCACTTCCGCGAATCCCCATTTTATCTTCTTTCGCTCCAACGATAAATCCTTCCATCCCACGCTCAATGATAAATGCATTGATTCCGCGGTGTCCAGCTTCAACATTCGTTTGCGCAATCACCAAATAAACAGATGCAGACGATCCATTCGTGATCCAGTTTTTTGTTCCGTTCAACAGATAATGATCTCCTTTATCAATGGCCGTTGTACGCTGAGATGTGGCATCAGATCCCGCTTCCGGCTCCGACAAACAAAATGCGCCAATCTTTTCACCTTTCGCCAAGGGAACAAGGTATTTCATCTTTTGCTCTTCAGAACCATATTTCTCTAAGCCCCAGCATACAAGTGAATTGTTCACCGACATACATACTGAAGTTGAGGCATCCACTTTAGAAATTTCCTCCATTGCCAACACATAAGACAAGGTATCCATTCCACTTCCTCCATACTTCGGATCAACCATCATCCCCATAAATCCAAGTTCACCCAACTGACGAATCTCATCATAAGGAAAACGCTGTTCGCGGTCGCGGTCAATAACTTCCCGTTTTAGGACATTCTGAGCAAAATCTCGTGCAGCGTCCTTAACTGCTAAATGTTCTTCAGATAATTCAAAATTCATGATGATATGTTGTGTTTAGTTCGTTTCGAATACAAATGTAATCGAATAATTTTTACTTTTATCCAACTATGGAAGCGACTGCACATGAAATGATCGGATTAATGTCTGGCACATCCCTCGATGGACTAGATATCGCGCATGTCCGTTTTCACTTCTCAGACGCATCACGTGTTGAATTTGAATTACTCCACTGCAAAACAGTGCCTTATTCCGATGAACTTGTTCAGCAGCTGACACAAATCGACCAACTGACTCTTTCGGCTGTGATGATGCTCGACAAGGCACTTGGAAAGTTTTATGCCAATGAGATCAATGGTTTTATCAAGGAAAATCAAATTTCAAAGAATACCATTGATGCGATTGCTTCTCATGGACAAACCATACTGCATCAGCCTTCAAATGGATTTACTTTACAAATTGGGTGCGGCACAACACTCGCATACCATACAGGAATAAACGTGGTGAACGACTTCCGCACGAAGGATGTTGTTGCAGGTGGTCAAGGTGCGCCACTCGTTCCTATTGGAGATTTTGACCTATTCAATGACAAAGCAGAGGCCTTCTTGAACATTGGCGGTTTCACAAATGTGAGCTTCAAAAAAGAAGGAGAAATCATTGCCTTTGATATTGCACCGGGAAATCTTCCATTGAATAAATTGGCTGCGTCTAAAGGATTGCCTTATGACAAAGACGGTGAACTTGCGCGATCAGGAGATATCAACTTCTTCTTACTGGACCTACTAAACACCTTGCCTTATTATGCGCAAGAAGCACCAAAATCGTTAGGCACAGAATGGCTTGAAGAACATTTTTATCCGCTCATTAAGTTTGATAAAGAAATTGAAAACAACCTGCGCACACTGACAGAGCACATTGGCAACCAGGTAGGTAATGCACTAAACATTACGGGTGTAAAAACGGTATTGGTCACAGGAGGAGGCGCTAAAAATGCCTTTTTGATGGAGCGCATTCGAAGTTATTTTAACGGAAGCCTGATTGTTCCAAATGCCACAATCATCGATTTCAAGGAAGCTATCATTTTCGCTTATTTAGGTGCACTTTATTTACACGGAAAGCCAAATGCACTCCGCTCTGTCACAGGTGCTCAGCGAAATACATCCGGCGGAGTATTGCATCTCCCTTAATTCCATAAGAGTTATTCACATTCAGTTTGTGGTTAAATTCAATCCCCTACCTTCAATGGCGTAAATTAATCCTTATTTTTGCCCTGTTTGCAAACTTTTAAGATGAAAGATCTCCTCGATAAATTCGAGAATAAACGGCCAGAAATTGTTTTTGAATGGAAAGATTCAGAAACAGAAGCCGAAGGTTGGGTAGTGATCAACTCGCTTCGCGGCGGTGCTGCCGGCGGTGGAACGCGCATGCGTGTTGGACTCGACAAACGCGAAGTGGAATCGCTGGCCAAGACGATGGAAGTAAAATTCACGGTTTCAGGCCCTGCCATTGGTGGAGCAAAGTCAGGAATTAATTTCGATCCAAAGGACCCTCGAAAAGAAGGTGTTTTACGTCGTTGGTTTGCTGCAGTTTCTCCTTTGTTAAAGCATTATTACGGCACAGGGGGTGATTTGAATGTGGATGAAATTCACGAAGTCATTCCAATCACTGAAGATTGCGGTGTATGGCATCCTCAGGAAGGCGTCTTTAATGGCCATTTTCAGCCGAGAGAAGCTCAGAAAATTAACAGAATCGGTCAATTGCGCCAAGGCGTATTGAAAGTTGTTGAAGACCCAAGATATACACCAGATACCAACCGCAAATACGTGGTAGCTGATCTGATTACTGGTTTTGGTGTAGCTGAAAGCATTCGTCATTTCTATTCCATTTGGGGTGGAGATATCGCTGGAAAACGAATCATCGTTCAAGGATGGGGAAATGTTGGGTCTGCTGCGGCCTATTATCTCGCGCAACATGGGGCGACCATCGTTGGAATCATTGACCGTGTTGGTGGACTTATCCGTGAGGATGGATTTACATTTGACGAAATTCGTTCACTTTTCCTTAATAAAAATGGAAATGAACTCGTTTCGGAAGGAATGCTTTCCTACGATGAAGTCAACCAACGCATTTGGGATGTGAAGGCCGATGTCTTTATTCCATGTGCAGGATCTCGAATGATTACTGAAGACCATTTATCGCGAATGATTGCTGCAGGAGTTTCGGTCATCTCATCCGGGGCGAATGTCCCCTTTGCAGACCCTCAAATTTTCTTCGGCCCTATTGCGGACAAAGCGGATGAATCCATTTCCCTGATACCCGACTTTATTTCCAACTGTGGAATGGCACGCGTATTCGCATACCTCATGAGCAATGACCTTCACACCATCAGTGATGAAGGAATTTTTAACGATGCAAGTGAAACTATTTTTTCTGCTTTAAGTAAAACACACGCTAGACACACTGAAAAAACAGGAATTGCGAAGGAAGCTTTCGCTATTGCGTTGGATCAGCTGGTATAATGCCTAACCTAAAATAAATCATTAACTAAAAACCAAAATCAAATGTTATCAGTAGTTGTTTTAATCTTCGTCCTCGGATACGTCGCCATCACAATGGAACACACCTTGAAAATGGACAAACTTATTCCTGCCTTATTAATGATGTGCCTTTCTTGGGCCGTTATTGCATTTGGAATTGATGGATTTACCCAATGGTTTGACCCACACAACAGCCAAATAATGCAAATTGGTGGCTTTGACCATGAAACACGCATGGTATTGTTGGAGGGGACGCTTTTGCACCACTTTGGTAAAACTGCTGAAATCTTAATTTTCTTGATGGGCGCCATGGCCATCGTTGAAATGATTGACTTTTTCGAAGGATTTGGAGCCATCAAACGATTGATTAAAACACGTAGCAAGCGCACATTGCTTTGGATCATTGCTTTCCTTGCCTTCTTCTTGTCTTCCATCATTGACAACCTTACAGCAACGATTGTGCTGATCACCATTCTTCGAAAAATTGTTCCGAACCAAACAGACCGCATGTGGTACTCAGGTTTCATCATCATCGCTGCAAATGCAGGTGGTGCTTGGACGCCAATTGGAGATGTAACAACAACCATGTTGTGGATGGCTGGAAAAGTGACAACTGGAAAATTGATGTTGCTTCTAGGAATTCCTTCATTGTTGAACATTCTTGTTCCATTGGCAATCGGGTCTTTCTTGCCTGCCTTCAAAGGAGAAGTTGCTGAGATTGAAGATACAGATAGTGGTAACAAGTATGGCAGCTTGATGTTGTATCTTGGACTTGCATTGGTCGTTTTCGTTCCTGTATTCAAAACAGTGACTCACTTGCCTCCATACATCGGGATGATGTTATCTCTTTCCATCTTTGCGATTGTAGCAGAGGTGCTGTCAAAACGTTCAATTTCGTTCACTGATCCTGATGCAACTGAAGCGAAAAGCCCAACCATGCATTCATTGGGCCGTATTGAAATGCCATCGGTGTTGTTCTTCTTAGGGATCTTGATGACTGTTGCAGCAATGGAAACATTGGGTATCATCTTCAACTTCGGTGAACAAGTGAGCAGCAACATCTCTGAAAACCTATTCGTCACACTTCTCGGTGCTTCTTCTGCTGTGATTGATAACGTTCCTTTGGTGGCAGCAAGTATCGGTATGTTCCAAGATGCACCAGATGCAAACGTATGGCACTTCATTGCTTACGCGGCAGGAACAGGAGGATCTATGCTCATCATCGGTTCTGCAGCAGGTGTTGTAGCCATGGGTATGGAGAAAATTACATTCTTCTGGTTCTTAAAAAATATTACCTTACTCGCGGTTCTTGGTTACTTAGCTGGTATCGGTGCGTTCTTATTAATGGTTTAAATTATCCACTTAAAAAATTGTACTCATGTTTCACTTTTTGACTATCCCTCTTCAGATTGACGCTCCAGGAACAGCAGCAAAAGCGGCTGATTCTGTTTCAAAAGATGTTCCTTTATGGGAAATCATTGACCAATCCAATGCGGGAATTGGATGGTTGATTAACCTTATCCTTTTGATCATGTTTGGCTACACGATTTTTGTGTTTGTTGAACGCTACCTTGCATTGAGCAAAGCATCTAAAGGTGAGGCGAACTTCATTGATCGCGTAAAAGAAAAACTTTCTGAAGGGAAAATCAACGAAGCGAAGGACATGTGTAAGAACTCTACAAGTCCAATCGCCCGTATGTTACTGAAAGGTATTGAGCGCATTGGTGCTGCGAAAAACGAAAGCATCGCTGCGACCATTGAAAATACTGGAAAGTTTGAAATTCTTCGTTTGGAACAACGCTTGAATTTCTTAGCTACAGCTTCAGGCGCCGCACCAATGATTGGATTCCTTGGAACTGTAGTCGGAATGGTCGTGGTTTTCATCGACCTACAGAATGCAACTTCTCTAGAATTGAAAATCATCGCACCAGGAATCATGACAGCGATGATCACCACTGTTGAAGGACTTATTGTTGGGATTATCGCATTCATGGGCTACAACTTCTTGATTGGAAAAATTGGGAAAGTGGTGTACCAAATGGAGAATGCTGCCCTTGAATTCATGGATGTATTGAATCAACCACAGAAATAAGGAAGAACATGGATTTTAGTTCAAGAAATAAAGTAAAGGTAGAAGGCGGCATGGCATCCATGACCGACCTTGTCTTCCTTTTGCTGATTTTCTTCATCATCATGAGCTTGATGTCGAACAATCAAACCCCTATTGATCTTCCAGAAGCGAAAGAAGAACTTCCTACATCTACTGACCCTGTGCCTGCAACCGTTATTGTAACGGAGAACAATGAATACGTTGTTATGCCTGGCGGAGACATGAAAAAGCCGATGTCTTTTGATGAAATCAAGGAACTTGCAGCGCAAGCTGTTCAAGAATCGGGAAAGTCAAAATTGAAGATCGCTGGTCACAAGGATGCAAGCTATGAAGCTGTTTTTCAAGTTTTAGCGCTTGCTCAAGCCAATGCTTGGGACCCAGTTTTGTCGTACGAAAAATAAATTAGCTTATGAGTGCTGCATCTATTCCACCTGTTGTATTGCCGAAACACCGAAATACCGGTATCGCGGTAGCTGTGGGGTGCGTGCTTTTGGCGCTTCTGATTTTGTTCATTTTCACCTTCGAAATGGCCGATCCTGCACCACGTGAAATTCCAATGAACACAACGACGTCCTTAACCGACTTGGAAATTAAAGACCTCAAAATTGAAACTGGTGGAGCTGGAGGAGGAACGCCATCAAATGACCCGATTCATGAAGTTACACCGCAAACGGAAAAGATTTTAACTCAGCGTAAGAATCCCAAATCTTCGTCAAACACAGGTGAATCGAACAAAACCAACGCAAACAACCATACAAATACAGCTACAACCACATCTCAGAATGATGACCCCTTCTCCCTAGGCGGCGAAGGTGGCGGACTAGGCGGCGGCCGCGGAGGTAAGTTTGGCAAGGACACTGGCAATAACGATGGTAAAGGAAATAGTGATCCGAAAACACGGATTCGTCAAAACGACCCCAATTTCGACAACATTGAAGTGGAACGCGTCATTCGCGTCAATCTGCAAATGACCATTGACGAAAATGGACAAATTGTTACTGCGCGCTCAACGTCAAAAAC